>JAGSPR010000511.1 GCA_018262455.1 Deltaproteobacteria bacterium
ACCAAGGTTCGCGTGTCAAGATGGTCTCGATCGCATGCTGCGTCGACTCGCGCTCGTCGGCTTTCTCAACGGCCTCGCGTGCTCGCCGACGGCGATGACTCCGTCGAAGCCGACGCCGGTCGTACGCCACGTCGAGCCGCCGACCGGAGCCGAGGCCAATGCGCTCGGGGTGAGTCCCGATGACTCGCCGGTCGAGCGGGCGAAGCGCCGTCCCGCCGTGACCCTCCAGGCGATCGACGTCGATCGCATCCCCCCGGCGGAGAGCCGGATGGTCATCGAGAATGCGATCCCGACCTTCCATCAGTGTTGGCACGTCCGCGAGGACACGGCGCGGACAGTGTTCCGGTTTCACGGGAGGTTCGCGGTCGACTCATCCGGGCGGATCTCACGCCGCGAGGTATCGAGCGACGACGACGTCGCGCGATGCGTGGCCGCGACGATCGAGAGCCTCCACATCTTTACGACGGACTCCGGGTCGCTGACAGTCACGATGGTGCTATCGAGCGAGTCCGATGCGCCGCCTTGAGATCGTGCTCGTGTTCGCCTCGTCAAGGTAGGTCGGCGCCGTCGCTGTACCAGCGCTCGTGCGGCGACCACTCGTTGCAGCGCAAGCACTGCGTGTCGCGCCACGCGGCGTCGCAAGCGGGACAGATACCGCGCGTGTCGAACGTGTTCCACGCGTGGCCGCATGCGCAGGCCCAGCGGTCGTGCTTGCTCGGCGTCCAGGCGCACTTCGGGCAGCGGATCTTGCGCTCGCGATCGCGTGTGCGCCCACCCGGAGCCCGATCGGTCTCGTGGAACGCGAACATGCGGGGCACGCGATCAGGCTAGCAGTCGACGGCCTTGCCAATCCTCGGAAGTCACGGAGTCAGGGGGCGACCGACGAGATCTCGAACCGGGTCGTCGACCGACGAGCGTGCCCACACACGGGGGTGAGCAAGTAGCTCCCATCCGGAACGTAGGCCATGGGCGTGGGCTCCACGTCGCGATGTGTGACCGTCCGCGGGCCCGGCGCCGTCCGCACCACCTCGAGATCGCCGCCGGCGCACCCCGGCTGGATCAGGAACCGGATCATCGCGCCCGTGCCGCCGGCGTGGCGGAGTCGCTGTGCCGTGCCGTCGAGGGCGATCGTGGCGCCGGCCGAGGTGACGCCCCAGATGATCGGACCGCCAGGAGGTTCCATCAACACCGGTTGCGTGGACGTGACCGTCGACCGTGGAGGTGTCTCCGCTGTCCGAGCCGCGTCGGGCGTGTCCAGGACCGCGTCCATGATCGTCGCGCCGACGAGCAGGATGGCGGCGAAGGTCAGCCACGCTCCCCGGCCACCACCACTCGCAGGAGTGAATGCCAGCTTCATCCTTCGAAGGGTACCCGGCGGCGGCGTGTTGGGAAGACCCATCGCACGGCAGTGTGACGCGCTGGGCCAAGCGGGTCGCACGACAGGAGTCACGGATCCGAGACGCAGCAGGACCATGTCCGCCCTTTCGCGGCGAGTCGCCGGCGCTGGTTGTCGGCCCAGCTCGTCCACGCGGATCTTCATCGGGGAAGTGGTCTACCAGCCCGTTGAGAAAGTCCGTGGCTCCTTGCATGGTATGAGTTGGCGCTCGAAGGTCGAGACGATCATGTTCACAACCGACAACGAGGTCTTGGGAGCGCCCGCGGCGATGACCACCGCCTACAACAACCTCGTCGCCGCCTCCGTTCGGCCCTGACCAGAGATCGTGACCGAGATCGTCGACAGGGAGGGGCCGGAACCGGCGACGGCCGGTCGTCGATGGGTGGGGCCTTGCGCCGAGGTCGCCGTCTCGTTCGCGACGGCCGGGCTGTTCATGTTGTGGTCCCGGAACACCGATGTCGATCCGCTCGACCGGCTCGGTCAGATCGCGGGGATCTCGGCGATGGCGTTCCGCTACACGGTGATCTCCGGGCTCCTGGTCGCCGCGGTCGTGATCGCGGCGAGGGTGCGCGCGGGGATTGCGTTCGACATGACCTCGCGCCTGGTGTGTGCAGCGGTCGCCGGGCTCGTCAGCGGGATGGTCGCCGGCGGAATCGTCATCGCCCTGCGCGGAACTCCGTGGGGCTTGAACGGCAACGAGGGGGACGCCGGGGACCTGATCAAGTGGGCGCTCGACGTGCGCGCCGGCAACCATCCGCCGTACGCCTATCCGCCGCTCGGCTTGCACGTGCTCGACCGCTACGCCCGCGTGCGCGACATCGAGGTCGCCTTCGCGTTGAAGCACCTCCAGATCCTCGGCACGGCGGCACTCGGGCCGGCTGCGTACCTGAGCTGGCGACTGCTGCTGCGTCCCGGCTGGGCCCTCGGCGTCGGGATGATCGCGGCGCTTCCGCTGATCGACGTCGCTCCCTACAAGCCGTACACGAGCCTCGTGTTGATCGTGTTCGTGCCGGCGGCGATCCGGATGCTCGAGATGATTCGTCACGCCGACCAGGTCTCGATCCCGCAGAGCGCGCGGCGTGGCGTGTTGATGGGAGCCGGGTTCGGCTTGCTGTGCTTGCTCTACTCCGGTTGGTTCAAGTGGTCGGCGCCGGGACTGCTGTTTGCCGTTCTCGTGGTGTTCCCGTGGCGCTCCCGCGTCGGCACGAGAAAGGCCCTGGTGTTCGGTGCCGTTGCGTTTGCCACCTTCGCGTTGCTCGCGGGCGGACACGTCCGCGACGCGCTGACCGAGAACTTCAGCGACAGCTACAAGTACTTCGACGTCGGTGTCGAACCCGCCTACATCGCGATGTATCGCAACGACCTGCCGGGCACCTTGTTCTCGTGGCCGCCGCTGGGCGAGCTCGGAGGCGTCGGGGTATTCTCGATCATCCTGTACGCCGGCTTCGGCGCGGCGGTCGTGCTCGGTCGGTCGCGCACCCTGGTGATCGGTGTCGGCGCGATCATGACCGGCTGCTGGCTCCTGCGGTTCTATTACGCCCAGGATCTGTACGCGACCGGGCGAGTCCAACTGTATCCGCGGACCACCGCGGAGATCCTCTACTGTCTTCTGATCTTCTGCTGCTACGCCGTGTACCTCGCCATGGAGCGCGCCTCACGGCGGGGCGCGCCCGAAAGCCTGCTTCGCTCACCGTCGGGGTTGATCGGCGCGGTGTGCGGATTGCTGTTGCTCCTGGGCTCGGCGGCGTCGTCCATCTCCGATCACTACATGCCCAGCAGCACCAAGCCGCCAGGGCCCGGCTGGCTGACCTGGACTGCGCACCAGATGCCGCACTAGCCCTTCGGGAGAAGACCAGAAGACCGGAACGGAGCACAGGCACGTTCTCGCGCAGTCACATCGTGGTTCGTCGTGCTCCGCTGGTAGTGGTGTAGGCGCAACGGTCACCGGCAGCCAGGCGCGGCCGAACTGGACGGGCGAAGCCCGCCGCCGTTACCATGGTGGAGATGAGGAGCGTGAGCTGTGTGCTCATCGTCGTGGCCGCGACGGGCTGTGGCCGCCTGGGTTTCGATCCGGAGGGCCTCGACGAGGTCATGCCGGATGCGTCCGACCCGATCTCGATGATCTCGGGACAGGTCGCCTACTGGGCCTTCGATGACCTGGCGCCGGGCGGCACCACGGATCTGGTGGCCGACCACCGCGCGACCTGCAGCGGTGGCGAATGCCCGACTCGCGGCCAGGGCGCGAGTGGAACGGGTGGGGTGTTCGATGGCGTCAACGATTGCCTGGTCGTGCCGTCGCTGAACACGTTCGCCGCGACCGAGTTCACGCTCTCGGCGTGGGTCCAGGTCAGCGCCCCGACCTCCGGCCCGCTCGTCGTCCACGAGAACTACAGCGGTTGCCCGAGTCCCGAGATGGCGCTCACCAACAGCTCGCTCGGGCTGGTCCAGCTCAACGAGGCGAGCTCGCACAACGAGGTCTGGTCGACCACGACGATGACGCCCGCGTGGCACCACGTGGTGGCCCGGTGGGACGGCATCGCGCAGCAGCTGTTCGTCGATGGTAGGTGCTGCACGGCGACGCCGGCGATGGCGACGACGGCGAGCTCGACGGCCGAGTTCACGCTCGGTTGTTACCCCGCGACCGGTCGCATGTTCGGCGGGGGGCTCGACGAGATCCGGGCCTACGATCGCGCGCTCGACGCGACCGAGATCGGCGCGCTCTACACGGCGATCAGCGGGGAACCGGCACCGGTGTTCACCGGGTGCTCCGAGTCGTGCGCGCTGACCCCGCCTTGATCACGGACACGCGGACGGCCCGCACGAACCCGTCGTCCGCGATGTCCTTGCGAACGCGTTTCTCATCGAGAGCACGAACACGCGCTACGTGACGTTCGATCGCGCACACCATCGTGCTCACTGCGCACGGAATGCATCACCCGAGTCGTCTCGACGTGGCGAGCTGCCCGTGTGCGCGAGACTGCG
>JAGSPR010000512.1 GCA_018262455.1 Deltaproteobacteria bacterium
GACGGCGACCGCGAACCTGCGCGTGCGCGCGGGCAAGCACTTCTACTCCGACGTCGTGATCGGCGCCGCGATCGGGATGGCGGTCGGGTACGTCGTGCCGGCGCTCCACGCGGATGGCACGCCATATGTCCCCGACGGCCAGGAGCTCGCGGCAGCGGCGGCGGGAATCCTCGGTGGCATGCTGCTGAGCCAGCTGATCCCGCTCGAGAAGAAGCGCCACGAGGACTCGGGCGCGACGCCGTCGACGATCCGCGGGCTCAGCCTGTCGCCGGTGCCGATGCCGAACGGGATCGGGTTCGCCGTCGGTGGTGCGATGTGAACTGTGGCACCATCGCCGCGTGAGCCACGCCCGATCGTTGGTCATCGCAGGGGTCGTCGCCGCCGGGTCGCCCGCGGCCGCGCAGTGCCCGACGCAGCCGGACGATGCAGTGTGCCGGCCGTGGAGCGCGATGCTGATGCCGGCCGCGATCGGCGTGACGTACTCACCGCGCGGCGGCTCGAGCACATACGTCGGCGGCGGGTTCGAGGCGGTGCTGCTCGCATGGTCGGATAACTCCGAGGCGTTCGGGCCGAGCCAGGGCCGCGCGCGGTTCGACATCGCGGTGCTCGGCCCCGTCGGCGACGAGCCGGCGCTCGGGACCATGGTGATGTACCGGCTCGGCGCGCAGGTCTCGTTCGAGCGCAATGCCTCGCGGCGCGTGCTGATCCCGTTCTTCACGGTCGACCTCGGCGGCCTGTGGACCGACGCGTCGCGCACGCGGTGGTTCGCCGACGGTGGGGTAGGAATCTACCTGTTCCACGGCCGCAACGTGATCGTCGATCTCGAGGCGACCGCGCTGCTGCCGTTCAAGGATCCGGGCGAGTACGGCGGCGTGCGCACCCGGCTCGGGGCGAGCTTCTCGCTATGGTGAAGATCGTCGTCAATGGCAAGCCGGCGACCGTCGACGCGGATGCCGACACTCCGCTGCTGTGGGTGCTGCGCGACAAGCTCGGGCTGACCGGCACCAAGTTCGGCTGCGGGATCGCGCAGTGTGGTGCGTGCACGGTCCACATCGACGGCGAGGCACGACGGTCGTGCGTGATGCCGATCGGCGAGCTCGCGGGCGCGAAGATCACGACGATCGAGGGACTGCTGGGGCCCGCCGGGCTGCACGCGGTGCAGCAGGCCTGGATCGCCGAGAACGTGCCGCAGTGCGGGTACTGCCAGGCCGGGCAGATCATGAGCACGGTCGCGTTGCTCGCCGCGAACCCGTCGCCGACCGACGACGATATCGACAGCGCGCTGTCCGCGAACCTGTGCCGGTGCGGGACGTACCCGCGGATCCGGCGCGCGGTGCACCGGGCGGCGGCGGCCCTGAAGGGACCGCGGCGGTGAACCGACGCTCGTTCCTGATCTCGAGCGCGAGCGGTGCGCTGGCGATCGGGTGCGCGCTCGGCCCGACCGGCGGCGGCATCCGGCGCCACCACCGGCGGACGGGCGAGTTCCAGCCCAACGCGTGGATCCGGATCCTGCCGAGCAACACGATCATCTTCACCCTCGATCGCGTCGAGATGGGGCAGGGGACGATGACGTCGCATGCGGCGATGGTGTGCGAGGAGCTCGAGGTCGATCCGACGACGATCCAGATCCATCACGCCGAGGCGAGTCGGCGCTACGACAATCCCGATCGCCAGATCCGGATCCAGATCACCGGCGGCTCGACCAGCACGAAGGCGTCGTGGCGCCCGCTGCGCGAAGCCGGCGCGGTCGCGCGCGAGATGCTGCGGCGCGGCGCGGCGTCGGCGTGGGGCGTCCCCCTCGCGGAGTGCGTCGCCATCGCCGGTACGATCCGCCACACCGGCGGGCACCGGGTCGCGACCTACGGCGAGCTCGTCGGTGACGCCGCGGCGCAGGACGTTCCGCGCGTCACGCTCAAGGCGCCCGCGGCGTTCACGAAGATCGGCAAGAGCCTCGACCGGCTCGACGCCCGCCCCAAGGTCGACGGGTCTGCCGTGTTCGGGATCGACGTCAAGCTGCCCGGCCTGGTCACCGCGGTGATCGTGCGGTCGCCGGTGCGCGGCGCGAAGCTCGTGGGGTTCGACGGGAAGGCGGCGCGCGAGGTCCGCGGCGTGCTCGACGTCGTCGAGCTCGGCGACGCGGTGGCCGTCGTCGCGATCGGCTACTGGGAGGCGCGCAAGGGCGCGGACCGGATCGCCCCGCGGTGGGAGCGAGGCCACGGCGACACGGTCGACTCCGAGGCCCTGTACCGCTCGTTCGAGAAGCTGACGGCCGAGCAGGGCAAGACGGCACGGAAGCAGGGCGATGCGTACGCCGCGGTGGCGCGCGGCACCCAGCTCGAAGCGATCTACCGCGCGCCCTACCTCGCGCACGCGACGATGGAGCCGCAGAACGCGACCGCGGTCTACGATCGCTCCGGCCACGACGACCGCTGCGAGGTCTGGGCGCCGACGCAATCGGCGGGGATCGCGCAGTGGCGGGTCGCCGAGGCGCTCGGTCTCGATCTCGAGAACGTCGCGATCCACACGACGATGATCGGTGGCGGGTTTGGCCGGCGCGGGCTCGTCGACTACGCGGTCGAGGCGGCGCAGCTCGCGCAGCGGATCGGCCGGCCGGTCAAGGTGATCTGGTCGCGCGAGGACGATCAGGAGAACGACTGGTACCGGCCGATGCACGTGTCGCGGCTGCGCGGATCCGTCGAGAACGGCGCGATCACGGGGTGGCTGCACCGGCTCGTCAACCAGTCGGTCATCGCGAGCGAGGGCGGCGACTTCATCGGCGGCATCGTCCCGAACGCGACGCCGCGCGCGCTGCGCCGGATCGCGTCGAACACCGCACCCCGGCTGTTCGCGCGCGGGACGGTGGTCGACGAGACCGCGGTCGAGGGCGCGGTCGATCTGCCCTACGCGATCCCGAACCTGCGCGTCGAGTACACGCCCGTCGAGACCGGGATCCCCGTCGGGTTCTGGCGCTCGGTCGGCCACTCGTACAACGCGTTCGTCACCGAGTGCTTCCTCGACGAGTTGCTCCACGCGGCGGGCAAGGATCCGTACCTCGCGCGTCGCGAGCTGCTCGCGAAGCACCCGCGCCACCTCGCCGTGCTCGACCTCGCGGCGTCGAAGGCCGGCTGGACCACCGCGGCGCCGGCGGGGCACGGCCGTGGCATCGCGGTCCATCACTCGTTCCACTCGTACTGCGCGATCGTGATCGACGCGTCGGTCGTGGCGAATCGCGTCCACGTCCACCGCGCGGTCGTCGCGATCGACTGCGGCCGCGTGGTCAACCCCGGGCTCGTGGCGGCGCAGGCGGACAGCGCCGTCATCTTCGGCCTGTCCGCGGCGCTCAAGCAGCAGGTCACGTTCAAGGCCGGGCGGGTCCAGGAGACGAACTTCCACACGTATCGCTCGCTGCGGATGTTCGAGTGCCCGGTGATCGAGACGCACCTCGTGCCGTCGACCGAGGATCCGACCGGCGTCGGCGAGCCCGGCGTGCCGCCCGTCGCACCGGCGCTGTGCAACGCGATCTTCGCGGCGACCGGCAAGCGGATCCGCGCGCTCCCCGTCGAGGCCGCGCTGGAGGCGATGCGATGAGGGCGAACGCGCTCCTCGGGCTGATCGCGCTCTCCGGCTGCTCGCTCGCGCAGGCGGAGCAGCCACCGCCGACCGCGTTCGACACCGTGTACCAGGTGCTGCTCCACCCGCGCTGCGCGAACTGCCACCCCGCCGGGGACGCACCGCTGCAGTTCGACGATGGCCGGCCGCACGGGCAGAACATCACGCGCCGCTCCGAAGCGAATGGGCTGCCGTGCGCGAGCTGCCACCGCGCCCGGAACGGGACGAAGCCGAACACGCCGCCGGGTGCCCCGAACTGGCACCTGCCGCCTGCGGCGACCCCGATGATCTTCGTCGGCCGCACGCCTGCCCAGCTGTGCGCGCAGCTCAAGGATCCGACGCAGACCGGCGGCAGGGATCTCGCCGCGCTGATCCATCACGTCGAGCACGACGCGCTCGTCGGCTGGGGTTGGGACCCGGGCCCGGGGCGGACGCCGGTGCCGATCGCGCGGGCTACCGTCGTGGCCGCGATGAAGACGTGGGCCGAGGCCGGGGCGCCGTGTCCTGACTGAGCTCCGGTACTACTTCGCCTTCGACAGGTCGCCGGCGTCGACGATCACGAGCCTGGCGACATTCAGGTATTGCTTCGCGACGCGCTCGACGTCCGCGATCGTGACCGCCTTGATCTTGGCGCGTAGCGCGAGCACGAACTCGGTCGTCCTGCCGCGGAAGGTCTGCGACGCGAGCATGTTGGTCACGAAGCCGTCGCTCGACAGGTTGGTGTCCTGGCTCTTGAGCCAGCCGTCCTTGGCGCGCTGCAG
>JAGSPR010000513.1 GCA_018262455.1 Deltaproteobacteria bacterium
GCCAGGCTGCCGCGCTCGCGATCATCGACCAGCTCACCGCGTTGCGCGCGTTCCAGGTGCTGCCGCTGGAGGGCGCCGATCGGTCTGCGCTCACCCATCGCGCCGAGCTGGCGATCACGCAGCTCTCGATCGACGAGCCGCGCCGCCACCTGTGCAAGTTCCTGGACGGCACGCTCGTCGGCACGTTCTCGGTCACCGATCTGGCGACCGGGCGCGTCGTGTTCACCAAGACCGTCACGGTGTCGGCGTCGCGGCGCGCCCGGTTCTCGACCCAGGCGAAGCTGACCGACCTGCTGGTCGACGCCGCGGTCGGAGAATGGATGACCGCGTTCCGCGCCGCGGGTGTGCTCAAGCCGCGTCGCTGACGACCGTGGGCGGTGCCCCGGCCGGGCGTGTCGCGGCGGGAACGCCGAGCGTGTCTGGCAGGCCGCTGAGGTCGTAACTGGGCGCAGCCATTCAGGTGCCGCCCAGGCTCGCGCGTTGCACCTCGTCGGGGCATGACCGGAACGCTGCGTGCCGCGCTCGCGACCCCAACCCACCATCACCTGACGCAGATGCTCGCCGTCGGCTTCGGGTGCGGGCTCCTCGGAGCCGTGCTCACGCTGGCCGCGCAGCCCGCCCCGGCGGTGGCGGCACTCGCTCCGCCTGCGCCTGCCATCGAGAGCACCGAGCCAGTCCACGTGGCGATGGTGGCCTTGGCCGCGCCGGCCGCGACCCCGAGCAGGAGCGCCCAGCTGCTGTTCGTGTTTCGCGCGGGGAAGGCTACCTACGTCAAGCTCGCAGACCTTGCGCCAGGCGAGCCGCTGCCGAGACACGGCAGGCTGACCTTGTCGGAGGACGAGACGACCGCCGCCGTGGGTGTCGTGCAAAAGGCCGATGTGCCCGAGGCCTATCGCGGCTGGGCGGGCAAGCGGGTCGTCGTCGATGGCGGCGCCTGCACCGCGAACGTCACCGGGTATGCGGTCGTCGCGCGGCTCACCGGAGAACCTGGTTATGCCGGCATCGAGGACGGACCCTGGACCGTCGACACCGTCGTGGCCCAGGGCGCGACCGTGCTCGCGGCACGGCTCGATGGCTGCGCGCACGGCAGCTTCGCGCGGGACGCCTCGCTGGCGCCGATCATCGTCCCGGAGCGCATCAAGGACGAGCAGCTGGCCGACGCCGCGCGCTCGGCGCTCCTGGCGTCTGACGTCGCGCGCGAGGCCGACGTGGAGTGGAAGGCCAGCGAACAACCAGGCACGTGGGAGGACCACGCCGAGCTCGACACGCGGGTCGTCCGGCATCCCCGGACCGGCGTCACCTGGGTCGCCGTGCATGGCACGATCGGCGACACGGGTTGCGGCGGTCCTGACATCAACGTCTGGGGGCTGTTTCGAGCCGATCGAGACGGCACGCTGACCCCGATCGAGCTGCGCAAGCTCGACGAGCTCTACTCGATCGAGACCTTGATCGACGTCGATGGGGACGGCGAGCTCGAGCTCCTCGGCCGGCCCTGGCTCGGGCTGGATCTCGTGCTCGCCCATGCCAACGGCGAGGTCATCGATCGGCTGGCCCTGCCGTTCTTCGGCTGCCCTTGCTGAGCTCACGGCCGTGCGGATCTCCCGGATCGGGCGCTGGTGTTCGCGCACGAGGCGCGGCAAGGTTCGGCGATGGCCGCGTCCCTCTACGAAACTCTAGGCGTGAAGAAAGCGGCGTCGGCCGAGGAGATCCGCAAGGCCTACCGCAAGCTCGCCCGCAAGCACCATCCGGACGTCAACCCCGGGGACAAGAAGGCGGAGGACACGTTCAAGAAGATGTCGGCCGCGTACGAGGTGCTCTCGGACGACAAGAAGCGCGCCGCCTACGACGAGTTCGGCGACGAATCGCTGCAGGGCGGGTTCGATGCTGACAAGGCGCGCGAGTACGCGAAGTGGCAGAACACGCGCCAGCAGCAACGCGCGTCGCATTTCGGCGAGGGCCCCGTCGAGTTCGACTTCGCCGACCTGTTCGGGCGCGCCCGCGGCCCGAGCCGCGGCCAGGACCTCCACGCCACCGTCGAGCTCGATCTCCGGCAGGCGATCGAGGGCACCGAGATGGCCGCCGACATTCCCGGCCAGGGCAAGGTGCGCGTGCGGATCCCGCCGGGTGCCGACACCGGCGATCGGATTCGCGTCCCCGGCAAGGGCGCGCCCGGCCAGCGCGGGGGGCCCGTGGGCGATCTGATCATCGAGACCGAGGTCCGGCCGCATCCGCACCTCCGGCGGTCCGGGCTGGATCTCCACCTGACGTTGCCGATCACGATCGACGAGGCCTACAACGGCGCGAGCATCGAGGTCCCCACGTTCGACGGCCCGGTGGTCGTCAAGATCCCGCCGCGGACCCAGAACCACGCCAAGCTGCGCGTCAAGGGCAAGGGCATCCCGCGCAAGGACACCCGCGGCAACCTGATCGTCGAGCTCGACGTCCGGATGCCGGATAAGGACGACTCCGCGCTCGCCGAGGCCCTGCGGACCGCGCGCGATGCGTACAGCAAACCCGTGCGCGAGGAGTTGACGCTGTGACGACCACACGCTTCACCTACCAGCACCTGCTCACCCTCGTGGAAGGCGACACCGAGCTGATCGAGCACCTCATCGAGGAGGGCCTCATCGAGCGGCGCGATGAGGACCGCGCCATGGTCGATGTCGATCGCGTCCTCGTCGCGCGGACCCTGTGGCGCGACCTCGACATCGAGTGGCCCGGCATCGAGGTCATCTTGCGGATGCGAGACGACCTCGCCCGGGCTCGCCGCCGGATCGCCGAGCTCGAAGCCGAGCTCGCCAAGTAGCGAGAACTCGCCAGGTAGCGAGACAATGTAGAATCGCCCGATGTTGCGTGCCGCCCTCGTGATCAGCCTGCTCACCATCGCCAGCTCCGCGCGCGCCGACAGCGTGTTCGACGTCTGCAAAGGCGAGTCGAAGACCGCCGTCGCCGGGACGGGCAAGCGCTCGATCGCCGTCGTGTATCCGGATGACTTCCCGGTTGCGACCACGCCGGCGATGCGCAACGCGGTCGGCGAATCGATCGCGCGCGCCGAGCAAGCGAAGATCGTGCCCGCGAAGGATGTCGAGGCGGCGAAGTCGCTCGTCGGGGCGAAGCGGTGGAACGAGCAGACCGTTGCGTGCGGGTTCGCGCCCTCGCTCGTGGCCGTGCTCGGCCAGCGCCACCCGAACCTGTCGACGGCGCGCGCGGCCGTCAGCTGTCAGGCCGACGCGTGCGAGCTCCGCATCGATGTCGAGCATCACGGCCGGCCGACCGCCGAGCGCTGGATGCGGTACGCCGCGCCGCTCGCCGGCCCCAAGGACAAGCTCGAGACCATCTCGGCGGCAGCCAGGAAGCTCGTCGCGAAGGGCGCGCCGCCGGATGCGCCGATCGCCGGGCTGGCAGTCAAGGATCTCTCCACCGCCACGGTGACCGTGCGCAGCAACGTCGATGGCGCGCTCGAGGCCGATCGGGTGATGGAGTCGAGCTCCGCGTTCGCCGCGTGCGGGCCCAAGGGGCGCAAGCCGCACGACGTGCGCGGGTTCTGGGCCGAATGGATGCTGTCGGCGAAGGGCACGCCGTACCAGGTGCTCGTCAAGCCATTCGCCGGTCGCGATCCAGCCGACGAGGTCGCGGCGGAGTGTCTGCGCAAGGCACTCGAGGCCACGCAGGTGTCATGTCCTCGTGATGGCAGGCCGGTCGCGGTGAAGACCGCGATCTGCCTGTGACTTTCCCCCCCGGCGTTCTCCGGATCTAGCCGACCTCTCGCCCCCGAATCGGGGCACAATCAAGCCGTGGCAAGCATCCTGGCGATCGTGAGCAAGTCTGTGTTCGAGCAGGACAGGGACATGTCGATCGGCGATCTGTTCGAGACCAGCGAGTACCAGAGCAAGAACAAGGCGCTCGAATCGATCGCGGAGGGTGGCTCGCTGTTCCTGGTCACCGCGCGTCCAGGCGACGAGCTCTGGCTGGTCGGCATCCTCGAGCAACCCGTGTTCGTCGGCGATCGCTGGACCGCGCAGGCCAACATCGTGAAATGCGCCGACATCACCGAGCTGGTCGATCGGCTCGTGTTCGAGACCGGTGCAGGGCTCAAGGCCAAGCCAGGCGCACTCGGCATGGCATTGCAGTCACCGCGCAAGCTCACCGACGCCGACGTCGCGCTGCTCCGCAAGGCCGCGGTTCCCAGCAAGCCTGCTGGCCCTCCGGGCCGTCGGCGCTAGCCCGCGCCACAGAGGATCTGACCGGTTCGCGCGGCGATCTGCACGTGCAGTTGCACCAGCGGCCTCCACTTGCACTTGCGAGTTAAGACCTGCACTTGCACCTGAGCCTCGTGGGCAAGTGCGCGGTGCAGGTCTTA
>JAGSPR010000514.1 GCA_018262455.1 Deltaproteobacteria bacterium
ACGGGCCGTGCTTGGTGCCATCGGATCGCGCGCAGTACCAGGTCGGCTCGGGCGCCGGTGCGGGGACCGCCTGTGTGTCGGACTCGCATGCGAGCCGTGGTGGCTCCGGGGCATCGGGGACGCCCGCGTCGATCGCGACCTCCACGACCGGCGCGACCTGCACGATGCCGGTCGAGGTCGGCGTCTCAGGTGGCGCGTTCTTCGGGCCGCCCGGACCCGAGCCACAACCAGATGCCAGCGTCAAGCCGATGACCAGCGTGTGGAAACGGACCACACGCTATTGTCGCACGAACGATCCAAGTTCCGCGCATCCCGCATTAGGATCGTTCATATGAGATCACGCAACGCGTTGCTCGCCCTCGCCCTCGCCCTCGTCGCGGCCGTCGCCGGCACCGCCGATGCTCGACGCACTCGCAGCATGGGCGGCCAGAAGTACGTGGCGAACGGCAAGTTCGGCCTCGGGCTCGAGCTCGGCGCGCCGTTCGGTCTCAACGGCAAGTACTTCCTGGCCGATGACCGCGCCCTGAACTTCGGCATCGGAGCCGTCTATGACACCTACTACTACGACAACCGCAACGGCCTCCACCTCTACATGGACTACCTGTTCCATCCGTTCTCGATCACCAACAACCCGACGTTCCAGCTGCCGTTCTACGTCGGCGTCGGCGGCCGGTTGTGGGACTTCAACGACCGCCGCAACCAGGTCAATGATGACGGCTTCGCGCTCGGAGTCCGCGTCCCGGTCGGCATCGCGTTCGACTTCAACAAGGTGCCGCTCGACGTGTTCATCCAGCTGACATTCGTGGCCGACATCTTCTTCCAGTACGACCGCGACCGCTTCGGGCCGCACTTCGAGGGCTCGGTCGGGATCCGCTACTGGTTCGACTAGCGCGTCATCTCGATCCACAGCGGGACGACCACGGCCTCCGCACCGTCGACGTTGATCCCGCTGCGCCGGACCTCGATCTGGCCGCGCCCGCTGATCGAGTAGTACGCGCTGACCGAGTACAGCCCGGGCGGCAGCGGTTCGAACCGAAACCGGCCGGCCTCGTCGCTGACCGTCTGCTGGGTCTTCGTGACGTCGTCGCCAACGACCGCGGTGACCACGGCTCCGGCGACGCGCTGGTGGGTCGAGAGATCGTTGACCGTGCCCTCGATGATCGAGACCGAGCTCGTCAGGTTCTTCGGCCGGTACCGATCGATCTCGCTGACCTTGGGGTCACCGTAATCGACGCGCACCGGATCGGGACGACCGAGCGTGAAGACGATGTCGACCATCGTGACGTTACCGGCGCGAACGTCGATGTTCGAGACATCGACGTTCTGACCGGCGAAGACCGCGGTCAGGCTGTACGTCCCAGGCGAGAGGTGCTCGAGATCGTAGAGCCCGCGGTCGTTCGAGGTCGTCACGAGCGGCACGAACTGCCCCTGGGCCCGGATGTGGATCTCGGCCTTCGCCACGGGATCACCGGTGTCGTGATCGCGCGCGAGGCCTCCGATGCCGCCGAGCGTGGGTTTTGCGTGCGTCGTGCCGTGCGAGGCGCCGCACGCGCCGGACACGAGGACAACGAGCCAGGCCGCGATGCTGCGCACGGGGCCAGCATGCGCGGTTGCCGACAGTTCGCCAAGGTCCGCCAAGGTCGGCCGTCCTGGCAGCGTCCAACCAGCCGAATGTCCAGCGCATCACGGTTTGGTCGCACCGAGAGTCCCACCAGGTCGCATGTGCGTAGAATCCTCCGCATGGTGCGCGCCCTGTTCGTCGTCGGGATGGTCGGCTTGGTCGCGATCGTCGACGGCGAGAGCTCGATCAAGCTGGTCAAGTAGCGCGATCGGCGAGCCGCACGCTCCCGGGCGGCAGCCCGAGCTCGGTCGACACCGCCTCGAGCGCGGCTCGATCGACCCCTCGCCACGCGAGCGACTCGGCATCGCAGGTGATCGGGCAGTCGGTGCGCAGGGTCGCGAGCGTGCGATACAGGTTCGCCTCGACGCGGTGCTCGCGCAGCGCGGTCGCGAGCCGGTCGCCGCCGCGGATCGAGATCGTCCACTGCGCGACGTCATCGGGGATCGCGTCGACGTGGTGGAACACCGAGAGCAGCTTGCCGGCGGAGGACTTGCCCCAGCCCGGCAACCCGGGGATCCCGTCGGCGGTGTCACCGACGAGCGCGAGCAGATCTGGGATCGAGGTCGGTGTCACCCCGTGCTTCGCGATCACCGCGGCCTCGTCGAGCGTGTGGTCCTTGAACCGATCCCAGCACACCACGCGCGTGCCGATCACGCACTGGCACATGTCCTTGTCGACGGCGGTGATCAGCACTCGCTCGACGCGCGGGTCGCAGCTCAGGTGGTGTGCCGCGGTGGCGATCGCGTCGTCGGCTTCGAACTCGATCATCGGCCAGACCACGAGCCCGAGTGCCGCGGCGGCGCGCTCGGCGAGCTCGAACTGATCGGTGAGCGCCGTCGGCAGCCCCTCCCCGGTCTTGTAGCCGGCGAACAGATCGTTGCGGAACGATTCGATCACGTGATCGAACGCGATCCCGACATGCGTGAACGTCCCGCGTCCGAGCAGCATGGCGAGGCTGCGTACCAGGCTGCGGACGGCGCCGACCTCACGCCCGTTGACCTGGGCTTGCGGCGCGCCGAACCAGGCTCGGAACAGCTCGTAGGTTCCGTCGACGAGGTGGACCTGCACGAGGGCAAGATACACGGCTGCCGGTTCGGGGGTACAAGGACCCAGCCGATGAGCCAGCCCGCCTCCGCGTCACCTCTGGCCGCCGATGCCATCGCGGGGGTCACCGACCCCGCCCTCCAGACGATCGTCGCCGATCACTGGGAATACATGATGCGGTGGCAGCCCACCTACGCGACGACGCTCGGCGATCATCGCTACGACGACAAGCTCGCCCCACGGGATGCCGCGGCGATCGCCCGGGCGGCCGAGGAGCGGATCGCGCTGATCGCACGGCTCGTCGCGATGCCACAGGGCAAGCTCGATGACGTCGATCGCGTCACGTATGCGCTGCTGCGCGGTCGCCTCGAAGCCGAGCAAGGGCTCGAGGTCTGCCGACTGTACGAGTGGATGGTCGACAGCGGCGGCAGCAGCCTGTTCGGCGAGATCTCGTACATCGTCGAAGCGCACACGGTGAAGACGCCGGCCGACGCGCAGAACCTCGTGTCGCGGCTCGAGCAGGCGGAGCGTGCGATCGATGACACGATCGCGAACCTGATCCGGGGGCTCGAGACCGGACGCGTGTCGTCGGTCGAGAAGGTCCGGCGCGCGATCGATCAGCTCGACGGTGAGCTCGCCAAGCCGGCGGAAGCCTGGGCGATGGCGAAGCCTGCGTGGGCCGAACCGCCCGCCGTCGATCCGTGGCCGGCCGCCGAGCGGGCCCGGCTCGCCGCAGCGGTCCGCGAGGTGGTCACGACGAGGATCCTGCCGGCCGTGATCCGTCACCGTGACTTCCTGCGCGATCGCGTGATGGCCAGGGCGCGCACGGGCAAGGAAGGGCTGGTCGGGCTGCCGGACGGCGAGGCGTGTTATCGCGCCTCGATCGTGAGCCACGTCGGGCTCGCGATGATGCCCGACGCGCTGCACGCCCTGGGACTCGAGGAGATCGCGCGCACCGACGCCGAGCTCGTCAAGCTCGGCAGCCGCGTGTTCGGCACCGCGGACCTCGCGTCGACGATCGCGAAGCTACGCGATGACAAGGCGCTGTACTTCAGCTCCCGCGCCGAGCTCCTCGCGGCCGCACAGCAGGCCCTCGATCGCGCGAAGCGGGCGATCCCGGCCTACTTCGCGGTCCTCCCGAAGACCGACTGCGTGATGCGCGAGATCCCCGCGCACGAGGCGCCGTACGCCACGATCGCGTACTACCGCCAGCCGCACTACGACGGCAGCAAGCCTGGCGAATACTTCGTCAACACGTACAAGCCGGAGACCCGGCCGCGGTTCGAGCTCGAGGCGCTGACCTGGCACGAGTCGATCCCGGGACACCACCTGCAGATCGCGCTGTCCCAGGAGATGGGGGCGGTGCCGGCGTTTCGCAAGCTCGACGGCTCGACCGCTTACATCGAAGGCTGGGCGCTCTACACCGAGTGGCTTGCGGACGAGATGGGCCTCTATACCAGCGACCTCGATCGCATGGGCAAGCTGAGCTACGACGCGTGGCGCGCATCGCGGCTCGTGGTCGACACCGGCATCCATGCGATGGGCTGGACCCGCGCTCAGGCCGAGGCGTTCATGCGCGCGCATACCGCGCTCACCGAGGTCAACATCTCGAACGAGGTCGATCGTTACATCGGTTGGCCGGGGCAGGCACTCGCGTACAAGGTCGGCCAGCTCGAGATCGTCAAGCTGCGCG
>JAGSPR010000043.1 GCA_018262455.1 Deltaproteobacteria bacterium
TCGGGCCCTCGATCGCGACGGCGGCAGCGACCTCCGGCTGGCGTTCCTCGCGGGAATGGTCGGCATCGGGATCGTCGCCGCGCAGCTCGTCCCATCGGCGGTCGGCGCCTCGGTGCGCGGGCTTCCGCTGCTCGCGATCGCGGGCCTGCTCGTCGGGATCGGGACCACGATCGGCAACGGCTGCACGAGCGGTCACGGTGTGTGCGGGGTCGCCCGCGGCTCGAAGCGAGCGATCGTCGCGGTGCTGACGTTCATGACCACCGGCGCGATCACGGTGGCGATCGCCGGAGCGTCCTCGTGAGGCTCGCGATCGCGGCACTCGCGGGTGGGCTGTTCGCGCTCGGGCTGGTGATCGCCGGCATGACGACGCCCGCGAACGTCACGGCGTTCCTCGATGTCGGCGGCGCCTGGGATCCGACGCTCGCGTTCGTGATGGCCGCGGCGATCGCGACGTACGCGCCGGTGGCTCGGCTGGTCAAGCCCCGCCGCCAACCGATCTTCGACACCCGGTTCCACTGGCCAGAGCCGCGGCTGGTCGATCGCCGGCTCGTCGGCGGTGCGGCCATCTTCGGGATTGGCTGGGGCCTGTCGGGCTACTGCCCGGGCCCGGCGATCACGAGCCTCGGCCGGGGCTCGATCGAGCCCCTCGTGTTCGTCGGTGCGATGATCGCCGGCATCGCGATCGCGCGGTCGCTGAGCCGACGCTGAGCGCACCGCAGTTGCTGCGAAACCGCCGCGTGCGGCCGGCGCTTCGTGAGAAGGTCACGGCATGCAGGGCAAGACCGTCGTGATCACGGGCGCGAGCTCCGGAATCGGGCTCGAGACCGCCCGCGCACTGGCCACCAAGGGCGCGCGGGTCATGATGGTCGTGCGCAACGAGCAGCGCGGGCAGGACGCGATCGCGAACCTTCGCACCACCGTCCCGGATGCGAGCCTGGAGCTCGTGCTCGCCGATCTCTACTCGCTCGCCGAGGTCCGCAAGGCCGGCGCGGAGCTGCGAAAGCGTTGTCCCCGGATCGACGTCCTCGTCAACAACGCGGGGCAGATCCACCGCCACCGCGAGCTCACCGTCGACGGCTTCGAGCGCACGTTCGCGCTCAACCACCTCGCCGCGTTCTTGCTGAGCTACGAGCTGCGTGACGTGCTCGCCGCGAGCGCGCCGGCCCGGATCGTGAGCGTCTCGTCGATCGGGTACCGGCTGGCCCGGTTCGACTGGGACGATCTCCCGACGATGACGAAGTGGAAGGGCGAGACGGCGGTCTACGGCGCGTCGAAGCTGTGCACCTTGTGGTTCGCCCGCGAATCCGCGCGGCGGCTCGCGGACAAGCGCATCACGTCGAACTCCCTGCATCCCGGTGCCGTGGGGTCGAACTTCGGCACTTCGGGTTCGTGGCTGTTCAAGCACGGCACGCAGCTCGCGAAGCGACTGCTGCTCACCCCCGCGCAGGGCGCGCGCACGAGCGTCTACCTCGCGAGCGCGCCGGAGGTCGCGGGTGTGACCGGCGAGTACTTCTCCAGGTGCAAGGCCACCACGCCCTCGAAGCGGGCGCGCGACGATGCCAGTGCACGCAGGCTATGGGAGCTGAGCGAGCGGCTGTGCGGCGTGACCTGGTCCTGATCGCGCTGGCGGCGTGCGGCGGCGGACGCGACGAGCCGCCGCCGGCGGCCGTGGCCCCGGTTCGTGGAGCGGTGGTCGCCGACACGACGATCGCGGCACGCGACTACATCGGCCCGGCCGCGTGCGGCGAGTGTCATCCCGACGAGCACGCCCGGTGGTCGACCAGCCTGCACGCGGTGATGAACCAGCGCGTCGAGCCCGGGCTCGTGGCGCGCGCCGTGCCTCGCGCCGTGATCGGCAACTTCGATGGTGTGGTGCTCGCGTACCAGGGCGGTGAGGTCCGGTTCGACCGCGGGCCGGAGCTCCGCGCTCCGATGATGACGCTGACCCGCGGCGAGCTCACGGTGCGGTATCGCGTGACCCGGACGATCGGCACGCGCGGGCTGCAGGAGTACGTCGGCATCGAGGAAGGCGGACTGGGCGACGAGGTGCGGCTGCCGTTCGGCTGGTGGCCGCGGCTGGGCGCCTGGGTTCCTCAGCCGTACTTCGATCCGTGGCTCACCGAGACCAGCTTCGATGCCTATGCGCCCGTGCGCGAGCCGTGGGCCGAGCGCTGCCCGTGGTGCCACAGCACGTATCCGTTCGACCAGCGTATCGCACGCGCGTCCGGATCGCCGGGCCTCGGGCATGGTCTCGAGCAGGGCTTCGAGTCCACCCCGGGATCTGAGCGGCTCGCGGTCGACCGCCAGGTCACCGTCGGGATCAGCTGCGAGAGCTGCCACCTCGGCGGCCGCGCCCACGCCGCGGGTGCCGCGATCCACTTCGTGCCGATCGGGGCCACGCCTCGAGCGGGCGCACCCGAGGTGGCCACGTTCGCCACCGAGGCCCGCGATCCCGCGATCGTCAACGCGGTGTGCGCGCAGTGCCACTCGGGTCCGTCGCCGCGCTTGCCCGATGGCGCCGCCACCCGCAACTCCAGCGAAGCGCTCGATCTCGCCGCCTCGCCGTGCACCACGGCACGCTGCATCGACTGCCACGATCCGCACCGCGCCGATGCGCGGCCGAGCCCCGTTCTCGACGCCCGCGCGATCGCGGCGTGCACGGGTTGTCACACGGCGCTTGCCGAGCCGGCCGCCGCGCGCTCGCATGCCGGCCACGACCGCGTCTCGTGCCTCGACTGCCACATGCCGCGCAGCGTGATGGGCATCGATCGCTACGTCCGCACGCACCGGATCTCGTCTCCGACCGACCGCACGATGCTCGCGGCCGCCGCGCCGAACGCGTGCAACTTGTGTCACCTCGATCGCTCGATCCGGTGGACCCTCGACGAGCTCCGCGCGAGCTACGAGGTCCGGCTCGATCCTCGCGGGTGGCAGGCCTACGGAGACCTCGACGGGGCGGTCGGGGACGTCTGGCTCGCGAGCAAGCAGCCGGCGATCCGGCTCGTCGCGGCCGCAGCCTACGCAGGGTCCCCGCTCGGCCACGCCGCGCTGCCAGCGCTGCTGCGCCTGCTCGACGATCCGCTGCCATATGTCCGCGCGTGGGGGCTGTTCGCGGTCGAGGACCTCCTCGCGCGCAAGCTGTCCGAGGTCGAGTACGATCCGCGGGTGCCGGGGGAGCTGCGCCGCACCCAGCTCGCGAAGCTGCGTCTGCGCCTACGCCTGCGCTGAGCTCACGCCTGCGACGAGATCAGCAAGAACGTCTGCTCGTCGGCCAGCGCGGCTCCGGATCCGCCGGCAAACCCGGCGCGCTCGCCGGCGGAACACACGACCAAGCGGTGGCCACCGATCGCGAAGTGAAACGCGCCGGGCTGGTTGTGGTCGCGCAGCGCGGGGCCGAACGTCGCCTCGTAGCGCGCGAGCACGGTCTCGAGCGGCGCCGGCACGAGGTACGAGGTCCAGGCGATGGGCAGGTCGCCGGCGACCGAGCCCGACTCGACGCGGCGCGCGCCGGGATACGGGCTGAGGCCGGCGCGTCGAGCGCGGTACCCCGCGAGCCACACGCCGTATTCGGCGCGCGCGTCGATCCCTTCCGGATCGTGCTGCGCTCCCCGCGGGGTCTTGAGCCCTTCGAGCTGCGACGCGATCCGCCTGGCGCAGGACGGACCGGTGATCTCGCCGCGCCCGAGCTCGCCGGTGACCGCGGCGACGACCTGATCGAACGCGCCGCGCCGATCGTGCTCGATGACGCTGGCGTGGGCGATGAACCCCCAGACCGCTTCGAGGTCGCGGAGGTCGACCATCGCGAGCGTCGCGGTCAGGCGATCCCAGTGGGCGGGGTTCTCCATTGGCGCGACGTTAGCGCAATTCTCACGAACGCTCGCTTCACGCGATGGAATCTACTAGGTTCAACGGCGATGACCGAGGCGACTGGCGAGGCGACCACGACGCACGCCGATGGTCGGGTCGAGTTGCGTGCCCCCGAAGCGCTCGAGGCGTCACCGCTCTACAACGCGGACCTCGCGCCGGTTCCGGTCGCGCGACGGACGTGGTCCACCTGGGACTACTCCGCGCTGTGGATCTCGATGGCGCACTGCATCCCGACCTACGCGATGGCGTCGGGGCTGATCAAGAACGGGATGAGCTGGTGGCAAGCCCTGCTCACGATCGCGATCGGCAACGTGATCGTGCTCGCGCCGATCCTGCTGAACTCGCACCCGGGGACCAAGTACGGCATTCCGTTCCCGGTGTTCGCGCGTGCCGCGTACGGGACCTCCGGCTCGAACCTGCCGGCGCTGATGCGCGCGCTCGTCGCGTGCGGCTGGTTCGGGATCAATGCGTGGATCGGCGGCCAGGCGCTGCAGACGTTCTTCACGTCGATGTGGCCCGGCTGGCACGATCTGTTCGGGACGATGCACGACTTCGCGGGTCACGCCTCGTTCCCGATCACCCAGTGGCTCTCGTTCGCGCTGTTCTGGGGCCTCAACATCCTCGTGATCTATCGCGGCATGGAGCTCGTGCGCCGGCTCGAGCGGTTCGCGGCACCGTTCGTGCTCGTGATGACGCTGATCCTCCTCGTCTGGGCGATCCGCGAGGCTGACGGACTCGGCCCGATCATGAGTGGCGAGCGGGTCCGCAACACGACCGGGACCGGCTTCATGCCGAAGTTCGACCCGACGTTCCTCGTGATGTTCATCCCCGCGCTCACCGCCACGATCGGCTTCTGGTCGACGCTGTCGCTCAACATGCCGGACTTCACGCGGTTCGGGCGGTCGCAGCGCGAGCAGATGGTGGGGCAGGTTGTCGCGCTGCCGACCACGATGACCGCCTTCGCCGCGATGGGCATCATCATCACGTCGGCGACGCTGATCATCTTCAAGACCGACGATCCGATCTCCGATCCGATCGTGCTCGGCGGCATGCTCGGTAACCGGCTCGTGGTCGGCATCGCGATGTTCACGATCGTGATCGCGACGCTGGCAGTGAACATCGCGGCCAACGTGGTGTCTCCAGCGAATGACTTCGCGAACGCGTTCCCGACCCGGGTCGACTTCAAGCGCGGTGGGCTCATCACCGGCGTGATCGGGATCGCGATGATGCCGTGGGAGTTGCTCGCGAACGCGGATCGCTACATCAACGGCTGGCTCGTCGGTTACTCGGGAGCTCTCGGCTCGATCGCCGGCGTGTTGATCGTCGACTACTGGATCCTGCGCAAGACCTCGCTCGACCTTCGCGCGCTCTACGTGTCCGACGGAGCCTACCGGTACCGCAACGGATGGAACCTGGCGGCGGTGTGGGCGACGGTCGCGGGGGCGGCGGTCGCACTGGCGGGTGCATTCTGGGAGCCGATGCGACCGATCTACGACTGGTCGTGGTTCGTCGGGTTCGGGCTCGCGGGTGGGGTGTACTGGGTGCTCATGCGGACTCGCGTACATTCGAGCTGAGGCCGACTGGCCGCGATTTGTCCGAGGCTGTGGCGCCGCGCCCCCAGTCCGATCAACCGCGCGGTGGTCGGGCCCAACAAGATCACCCGGATCGAGATCCGTCGGGGAGGCATGCTGGATGCACCCCATGCGCGCGTGACCCGGAGCAGGACCGCGACCCGACAGCGATTCGATCTGGGGTCTCGTGTAGGTGATTACGTGCTCGAGAGCGAGCTCTCGGTCGAGGAGACCGGGGTCGTGTATCTCGGCACCCACGTCGTGCTACCTCGCCAGGCGGCGGTCAAGGTGATGCACGCGAACGAGGCGTGGCTGCGCACGGTGGCGATCCAGATGTTGCGCGAGGCCTGCCTGCTCGAGGCGCTGTGCCATCCCAGCATTCCGCGGGTGTACGAGTGCGGGGTGCTGCCCGATCGCAGGCCGTGGACAGCGCTGGAGCGGATGGACGGGGAGTCCCTGGCGACCACGATGGCCCGCGGCCCGCTGCCCGTGGTCGACCTCGTGTGCATGCTGCGTGACGTCGCCGATCTGCTGCGCCACGCGCATTCGCGGGGCGTCGTCCATCGTTCGCTGCGCGCCGACTCGATCCTCTGCACGCCGCAGCGCCAGGTGGGCGTCTTCGTGCGTGACTGGAGTGACGCGCTGACGCTCGACAGCGAGCTCCAGGTTGCGATCGACACGCGCAACGACGTGTACGCGCTCGGGGTCATCGCGTTCCGCGCGCTCACCGGCGAGCTGCCCGATCGCGCGACTTCCGTCTCCGACTGCTTCCCCGCGGCACCCACCGAGGTGGCCGCGCTGATCGATCACATGCTCGCGAGCGATCCGACCGTGCGTCCCTCGAGCGACGAGGTGTGGAACCGCGCGCGCTGGCTCGCCGACACCCTCGAGCCGCTCAAGCTGGACGCTTCGCGCTGGACCCCGCCGCTCGGGCTTCACGCGGACGCGATCCCGGTCGAGGACGACAGCGGGTTCGCGGTGCGGATCAGTCGTCCCCGCCTGCCGTAGCAGGCTGCTACAGCGTGATCGTCAGCTCGTCGCCGGCGAGTGCCGTCGGAAAGATCCGGAGCGGCGTTCCGGCGGGTCCGTTGAGCACGGCGCCCGCGCTGGAGAACGACGATCCGTGGCAGGGGCAGTTGAACTTGTCCGTGCCGTTGAACGCGACGGTGCAGCCGGCGTGCGTGCACACGGCCGACATCGCCTGGAACGTGGTGTCCGACGTGCGCTGGACGAACAGCTTCTTGCCCGGCGCCTGCGGGAAGAACATGATCCCGTCGACGGCCTGGAGCTCGGAGTTCTCGCTCAGCAGCAGACAGAGATTCGCGCCACACATCGTGGCCTTGCCGGTCGGCACCCCGCTGGCGTCTCCGTCTCCGCCTCCGCATCCCGGGATGAGGGTCACGGCAGCTGCGAGTCCGATCGTGTGAAGTACTTCGCGACGCGTGGTCATGCGACACAGCCTATCCTGAGGGCGGTCGTTCGTGGTCGCGGAATGACGGGGACAGTTACCCCGATCACGCTTTGGTGAGGCGCCAATCCTATTTGTTCGTCGGGAAGCCGAGGTCGACGCCACGGTGGCGCGGATCGGGCCACCGCGAGGTCACGGCCTTGGCCCGCGTGTAGAAGTGCACGCCATCGCGGCCGTAGATGTGGTGGTCGCCGAACAGCGACGCCTTCCAGCCGCCGAACGAGTAGTAGGCCATCGGCACCGGAATCGGCACGTTGATCCCGACCATGCCGACCTCGACCTCGTGCTGGAACTTGCGCGCGGCGCCGCCATCGTTGGTGAACAGCGCCACACCGTTGGCGTACGGATTCGAATTGACGAGCTTGATCGCCTCGTCGTAGGTCGCGACGCGCGTCATCCCCAGCACCGGGCCGAAGATCTCGTCCTTGTAGATCGCCATGCTTGGCGTGACGTGATCGAACAGGCAGGGTCCGAGGAAGAAGCCCCCGGGGCGACCGGCGACCGCGAGTGCCCGGCCATCGCTGACGAGCGTGGCACCCTCGGCCACACCCTTGTCGACGTAGCTGGCGACCTTGTCGCGGTGGGCCTTGTTGATCAGCGGGCCCATCTCCGAGCCGGGCGTGAGGCCGTCGCCGACCTTGAGCTTGGCGATCCGCTCCTTCAGGAGGGGCACCAGCTTGTCGGCGGCCGCGCCGACGCCGACGACCACCGAGATCGCCATGCAGCGCTCACCCGCCGAGCCGTATCCGGCGGAGACCGCGGCGTCGGCCGCGAGCTCCATGTCGGCATCCGGCAGCACGATCATGTGGTTCTTCGCGCCACCGAGGGCCTGGACGCGCTTGCCGTGGCGAGTCCCGGTCTCGTAGATGTACTGCGCGATCGGGGTCGAGCCGACGAACGAGATCGCGCTGATCTTGGGGTGCTCGAGCAGACGATCGACCGCGGCCTTGTCGCCGTGCACGACGTTGAACACGCCGGGCGGGAGGCCGGCATCGGCGAGCAACTGGGCGCAGAAGTTCGCGCAGCTCGGGTCGCGTTCGCTCGGCTTGAGGATGAACGTGTTCCCGCACGCGATCGCGATCGGGTACATCCACATCGGCACCATCGCCGGGAAGTTGAACGGCGTGATGCCGGCCACCACGCCGAGTGGCTGGCGGATCGAGTAGCTGTCGACCTCGGTCGAGACGTTCTCGGAGTACTCGCCCTTGGCGAGATCAGCGATCCCGCACGCGAACTCGATCACCTCGAGGCCGCGGTTGACCTCACCCAGCGCGTCGCCGGTGACCTTGCCATGCTCGAGGGTGAGCAGCCGGGCGAGCTCGTGCTGGTGCTTGTCGACGAGCTGGCGAAACGCGAACAGGATCTTGGTGCGCCTGGCGATCGACACCGAGCGCCAGGTCTGGGAGGCGCGCACGGCAGACTCGACGGCCTCGTCGACCACGGCCGGGGTGGCGAACGCGACCCTCGCCTGCACGTCACCGGTTGCGGGGTTGTAGACGTCGCCATGCCGTTCGGCGGCGCGCTCGTAGGGTTTGTTATCGATCCAGTGGGTGATCGTCTTCGTCGACATCTAGGGGTAGCCGTAACACGCCGCGCCGGGTGTCGAAACCCAATTCACGCTCCCGGGGGCTTCGGTTCGACGCAGCTGACCAACCCGCGACGGTCTCGCAGCATCTGCTCGATCCGTCCCATCGCGTCCCACACGGCGAGGGTCGGATCGTGACCGCAGCCGGCCGCATCGAGGACCAGGCCGAAGTGCTCGAGAACGACCTGCGTCTTGTAGCCCGGTCGCCCGATGCCGATCCGGATCATCCAGTGCTCGCGTTCGCCCAGCTCGGTCTCGATCCGCCGCACGCAGTAACGCACGAACCCCCCGAGCTCCCGGTTCATCTTCGACCCGATCGCCGGTGGAAGCTCGACCTCGATCCGATGTTGACGAGCTGCCACCATTCGCGCGTCACCGCAGCTCAGCAACGCTCGTGCCACGCAAGGAGTGATTCGTCCAAGGCCGAAGGATGTCATCCAATCTTGATCAGGGGTCGAGTTCTCGTCGGACTCGATCTGCCGATGGAAACTCGATGTCCGTGCGAGACATCCTCTGATGCGAAGCACAACGCGCAGGAAATGCACGCCGAGCGCTGGCGCACGCACGATCCCGTCAGGTGATGCCGCGATCAATTCAGCATCAAGTGGATTCGTCCGGCATCGAATCGCCAGCCGTGCGCCGCGACGCGCGTGGCGAGACCAGACACCCCGCGCCCGGGCCTGGCCATTGCAACCTTGCTCTCTGCATGTCGTGCCGCACGTCGTCCATGCTGATGGTCGTGCTCGCCCTCGCGGCATGCAAGCAGCGAGAGGCTGACCGGTTCACCGCGACCCCGATCGTGCCCACCCCACCGACGGCGAGCCAGGCCGCGGCGATCTTGCCGGATGGACGGTCGATCGCCGACGTCGCCGCGCAGGTCACCCCGAGCGTGGTCAGCGTGTTCTCGGAGAAGCTCGCACCCGCGCTGTCGCGCGATGCGTACGGCTTGTACTTCGACCGCCTGCGTCGGTTACCGCGGCGTCGCCAGCTCAGCCTCGGCTCGGGCGTCATCGTCTCGTCCGGCTCGGCCCGCGGCATCATCCTCACCAACAGCCACGTCGTCGCGCATGCCGACAAGATCCGCGTCGCGCTCAACGACGGGCGCACGCTGGACGCCAAGCTCGTCGGGACCGATCCCAAGACCGATGTCGCCGTGCTGTCCGTCGATGCGCAGAACCTGCCCGCGATCGCGGTCGCGGATTCTTCGAAGTTGCGGATCGGCGACCTCGTGCTCGCGGTCGGAAATCCCTACGGCATTGGCCAGACCGTGACGATGGGGATCGTCAGCGCGCTCGGTCGCGCCAACATGGGCATCACCGACTACGACGACTTCATCCAGACCGACGCCGCGATCAACCCCGGCAACTCCGGCGGCGCCCTCGTCAACATGGCCGGCCAGCTCGTCGGGCTCAACACCGCGATCATCTCGCAGAGCGGTGGGTACCAGGGGATCGGGTTCGCGATCCCGAGCCAGATGGCAGTCCAGATCAAGGACGCGCTGCTTCAGCACGGCAAGGTCACTCGCGGCTACCTGGGGGTGGCGGTGCAGGACCTGACCGATGACCTCGCGCGCTCGCTCGAGCTCACCCCACGCAGCGGGGTGTTGATCTCGGATGTCACCCCGGGAAGTCCGGCTGCCCGCGCCGGGATCCAGCGCGGCGATGTGCTCACCGCGATCGACGGCGTGAAGACGATGGACGCGGGGCAGGTCCGCAACCACATTGCGCTGGCGCCCGCGGGCAAGCACGTGCGACTCGAGGTGCGCCGCGCCGGCCAGGCGCGGTCGGTCGAGGTGAGCCTCGGCGAGCAGCCCGAGGAGGCCGCCGCCGCCGCCGCCGTCCCGGGCACCGTGGAGGGCGGCGTGTTCGCGGGCGTGACGGTGCGTGACCTCGACGCGAACGTCCGGGCACGGCTGCGGATCCCGTCGGGAGTGACGGGCGTGATCGTGAGCGCGATCGATCCGCAGAGCCTGGCCGCGATCATGGGGTTGCGGCCCGGGGACGTCATCCTCGAGGTCAACCGAGCCGCGACGCCATCCACGCGTGCGTTCCTCGGCGCCACGCGCACGAGCGCGGACCACGCCGTGGTGCTCGTCTATCGCGACGGGGTCACGATCTACCTGTCGATGTCATTCGGCAGCGAGTGACCCGTCGCGCGGTGTGTCGCGGCCGCACGGTGAGAACGCGGCGCACGTGCGGGATGGCCCAACGCGACAACGCCGAGCAGGCGGTGCGCGGCCTGCTCGGCGTTCAAAAAAGGGGTCACGAACGGCTCGGCGCCAAACCGGCGGACGGCGTCCGCGTGCGCCGTCCGCGAGGGATCAGTGGCGTTCAGCCGGCGGGGTGGCCTGGGCCTGGCTCGACTGCAGCGGCACCTTCTGGCCCTGCGGAGTCGCCGCGGTGGTCTGGATCTGGATCTGACGCCCGCGGCTCTCGGCCGGAACCGGCAGCGTGATCTCGAGAACGCCATTGTCGAACCGCGCCTCGGCGGCGTTGCTGTTGGCTCCCTCGGGCAGCGCCACGACGCGCTGGAACCGGCCGTACGAGCGTTCGGATTGCCAGACGTCCCCTTGCTGGCCCTCGCGCACGTCCTCGCGTTCGCCTTCGATCACGAGCGAGTTGTCCTGCGCGTAGATCCGGACCTGCTCGGGGCGGATCCCCGGCAGATCCGCGCTGATCACGAGCTTGTCCTCGCGCTGGCTGACCTCGATGCGCGGCACCCACGCGAGCCCCATCACGCCCTGATCCTGCTGCTCGGAGACATCGAACGTCGTCTCCATCATCCGCTCCATGTCGTTGAACATGCGCCGCATCATCGAGAACGGGCTCGAGCCGAACGGACTCCCGAGCGATCCCGAGAACGGCAGCAAGTCCAGATCGTCGAACATCCGACGCATCGTGGTGAGCGGGCTGCGGAACCGGATCGGGGGCGCGATCGCGGTCGAACGCGGCGATAGCGCGCGCTGCGGTTCCTGGGTTCGCGGGGTGGAGATTGCCTGTTGCGTGCGATTGCCGCCGTCACCTTGTCTCGTATTTGCCATGATGATTTCTCCTCGCCGCGGTCCACGTGCAGGTACCGCACCAGCCCGATGGCTCACGGGCCGCGCGAGGTCGATGCGCCGGGAGCGACGGATCGTCAGGACCCTTCATATCGGCAGAAACCCGCGGTACAAGGCTTGTTCCCCGATTCGATCCCTGACCTTGGAGGCGACGTGACCGTTGATCTTTCCATCACCGTGAATGGCATGAGCTTCGACAACCCGTTCGTGCTCGGTTCGGGCCCTCCCGGCACCAACGGCAAGGTCATCGCGCGATCGTTCGAGCTCGGCTGGGGCGGCATGGTCGCCAAGACGTTCGCGCTCGACGCGAGCAAGGTCATCAACGTCGCGCCTCGCTACGCCAAGCTCCGCGGCCGCAGCAGCGAGGAGGTCATCGGGTTCCAGAACATCGAGCTCATCAGCGACCGGCCCTACGCGGACTGGATCGACGACCTCACGCAGCTCAAGAAGCAGTACCCGAACAAGATCCTGATCGCCTCGATCATGGAGGAGTACAACAAGGCCACCTGGCAGCAGATCGTGCGCGAGGTCCAGGCGACCGGCGTCGACGGCTTCGAGCTCAACCTGTCGTGTCCGCACGGCCTGCCGGAGCGCAAGATGGGCATGGCGATGGGCGAGAACCCCGACATCGTCGAGGAGGTCTGCCGCTGGGTGAAGGAGGTCGCGACGATCCCGGTGTGGGCGAAGATGACGCCGAACGTCGGCAACCCGACGGTGCCCGCGGGCGCGGCGCTGCGCGGAGGCGCCGACGGCATCGCGATGATCAACACGATCCTCTCGGTCTGCGGCATCGACCTCAAGACGCTGCGGCCGATGCCCACCGTCGAGGGCCACAGCGTGCCGGGCGGCTACTCGGGCCAGGCGGTGCGGCCGATCGCGCTGCGTCAGGTGATGGAGGTCGCGCGCGCGAACCCCGGCGTCGCGATCAGCGGCATCGGTGGCATCGAGACCGGGTTCGACGCCGCGCAGTTCTTCCTGCTCGGCGCGTCGACCGTCCAGGTGTGCACCGGCGCGATGCTCCGCGGCTACGAGATCATCAGCGAGCTCAAGGAAGAGCTCGGCAAGTTCATGACCGATCACAAGTTCACGAACATCCGCGAGTTCGTGGGCAAGAGCCTGCCGTACTTCACGACCCATCACGACCTCGTCGATCGCCAGAAGGCGGCGCGCGACGCCAAGGAAGCCGCGCGCGCCGGCAAGCCGAAGGCGGGAACCACGGCGAAGGACGTCGAGACCTGGAAGGGCGACATCGCGTCCGAAACCTCGACCCTCGTCACGAACTAAGGCCAAAGGACGATCACCCATGGCGCGCAAGGTCCTGTCCGGCCTGATCCAGGCCTCCAATCCCATCAACGACGAGTCCAAGCCGGTCTCCGAGATCCAGGCGGCGATGCTCGAGAAGCATCTGCCGATGATCCACGACGCCGGCAAGAAGGGCGTCCAGATCCTCTGCCTGCAGGAGATCTTCAACGGGCCGTACTTCTGCCCCGGCCAGGACAAGCGCTGGTACGACGCCGCCGAGCCGGTGCCCGGCCCGACGCTCGCGAAGCTGGCGCCGATCGCGGCCAAGTACCAGATGGCGATGGTCGTCCCGCTCTACGAGCGCGAGCAGGCCGGCGTCTACTACAACACCGCGGCGATCCTCGACGCGGATGGCAGCTACCTCGGCAAGTACCGCAAGACCCACATCCCGCAGACCAGCGGGTTCTGGGAGAAGTACTTCTTCAAGCCGGGCAACCTCGGCTACCCGGTGTTCAAGACCCGCTACGCGACGATCGGCGCGTACATCTGCTACGACCGCCATTTCCCCGAAGGGGCGCGCGCGCTCGGCCTCGCCGGCGCCGAGATCGTCTACAACCCGTCGGCCACGGTCGCCGGGCTCTCGCAGCACCTGTGGAAGATCGAGCAGCCGGCGCACGCGATCGCGAACGGCTACTACGTCGGCGCGATCAACCGCGTCGGCACCGAGGCGCCGTGGAACGTCGGCAAGTTCTACGGCAACTCGTACTTCGTGAACCCGCGCGGCGAGATCATCGCGTGCGGGTCGGAGGACAAGGACGAGCTGGTCGTCGCCGAGCTCGACCTCGATCTGATCGAGGAGGTCCGCCGCACCTGGCAGTTCTATCGGGATCGTCGGCCCGACGCGTACGGCCCGCTGGTGGAGGACTAGCCATGGCCACGCTGATCAAGGGCGGGACCGTCGTCACCGCATCGGACACGTTCGTCGCCGACGTCTGGATCGACAAGGGCAAGGTCTCCGCGCTGGTCGCACCGGGCACGCAGCTCGGCCATGCGGACCAGACGATCGACGCGACCGGCCAGTACGTCATCCCGGGCGGCATCGATTGCCACACGCACATGTCGCTGCCGTTCGGCGGCACCACCGCGTCGGATGACTTCGACACCGGCACGGTGGCGGCGGCCCACGGTGGCACGACGACGATCGTCGACTTCGCGATCCAGTCCAAGGGCAGCTCGATGCGCGCCGGGCTCGACGCGTGGTTCGCCAAGTCCGAGGGCAAGGCCGCGATCGACTACGGCTTCCACATGATCATGACCGAGGCCAACCCGGGAACGCTCGCCGAGATGGCGGCGATGGTCCGCGAGGGCATCACGTCGTTCAAGATGTTCATGGCCTATCCCGGCGTGTTCCTCGTCGACGATCAGCAGATCTTCCGCGCGATGCAGCGGGCCGGCGAGCTTGGCGCGCTGATCACGATGCACGCCGAGATCGGGCTGCCGATCGACGTGATGGTCCAGAAGGCGCTCGCCGAGGGCAAGACCGCGCCGATCTATCACGCGCTGACCCGGCCCGAGGTCGCCGAGGCCACCGGCACCGAGCGCGCGATCGCGCTGGCCGAGATGGCGGGCGTGCCGGTCTACATGGTCCACCTCTCGGCGCAGCGGGCGCTCGAGCGCGTGGCCGAGGCGCGCGATCGCGGCCTGGCGACGTTCGCCGAGACCTGCCCGCAGTACCTGTTCCTGTCCGAGGACGATCTGCGCGGCGACCCGCCGGGCGTCGGGGACGGCGAGTGGAAGGGCGCGGGCTACGTGTGCACGCCGCCGCTCCGCCCCAAGCACCACCACGATCACCTGTGGCGCGGCCTGCGCAACTACGACCTCCAGGTGGTCGCCACCGATCACTGCCCGTTCTGCATGAAGGATCAGAAGGAGCTCGGCCGCGGCGACTTCTCGAAGATCCCGAACGGCATGCCGGGCGTCGAGACCCGGCTCCACCTGCTGTGGGAGGGCGTCCGTGCCGGCCAGATCTCGCTCAACCGGTTCGTCGAGATCACGTCGACCGCGCCGGCGAAGATCTTCGGCATGTACGGCAAGAAGGGCACGCTCGCGGTCGGCGCCGATGCCGATGTCGTGGTGTGGGATCCCAAGCGCGAGAAGGTCCTCGGCAAGGACACGCTGCACATGCGCGTCGACTACTCGCCGTACGAGGGCCGCAAGGTGATCGGCACGCCATCCCACGTGCTGTCGCGCGGCGACCTGATCATCAAGGACGATGTGTGGGTCGGCAAGCAGAAGCAGGGCCGCGGCCAGTTCCAGAAGCGCGGCACGTTCGGGCTGTAACCGTCAGAACCCTTCGAACGCGTCGTGCACGGGCGGCTCCAAAGCCTGCGTCGGGAGCGGTACGTCTGCCCACAACATCGCGAGCTGGAGCGCGACCGCATCGAACGGTTCGGCGCGTACGCGATCGCTGTCCTTGTAGACCGCGAGGGTCAACCACTTGCCCTCGTGAAGCCGGAACGCTTCGAGCGTGCGCCGCAGCGGATGGACGAGCCACGCGTGACGAACCCCGACCGATGCATAGAGCGGCAGCTTCTCGGCGCGGTCGGATCGCTCGGACGACGGCGAGACCACCTCGCACACCCAGTCCGGCGGCAGCCTGATGAACGCGGCGTCGGGTACGACGGGCAACCGCTCGCGCGTCCATCCCGCGAGGTCGGGCACGACGATCTCGTCGCCGAAGTGAAGCTCGGGCTCGTCGAGGATCAGCCAGCCCCCAGGACCGCCGCGGCCCCCACGAAGGGGACCCAGCTCGCCGCGGAGCGCGGAGGCGACGGCGAGGACCGGCCCGTCGGGGCGAGGCGACAGCCGTAGCTCGCCGCCGATGATCTCCGCGATCATGTGGGTGGGCGCATCCAGCACGTCCTGGTAGGTCGCGCGTCGCTGCTTTGCGGGATCCATGGCTACACGAACCATAGCAGCGACTCCGGCGACGAGCCGCGTCTCGTCTGCTCAGGCGGTCGCTGTCAGAGCATCCCCGAGCACCGAAACGATCAGATCGATCTCGGACTTCTCGATGATGAACGGAGGGGCGAGCTGGATCGTGTCACCGCCGTAGCGGACGTAGACGCCCTTCTCGAGGCACTTCATCGCGATCTCGAACGGGCGCTTGGCGGGCTCGCCGGGGACCGCCTCGATCGTGAGGCCCGCGGCGAGCCCGTAGTTGCGGATGTCGGTGACGTGCCTCGAGCCCTTGAGCCCGTGCACGGCGTTCTCGAAGTAGGGCGCGAGCTCGGCCACGCGCTGGACAGCGTTCTCCTGGACGAGCAGATCGAGCGCGGCGATGCCGGCGGCACACGCGACGGGATGCGCCGAGTACGTGTAGCCGTGCGGAAACTCGACCATGTACTCGGGGCCGCCGGTCGCCATGAAGGTGTCGTAGATGTCCTTCTTGGCGACGACCGCGCCGAGCGGCTGGGTGCCGTTCGTGATCTGCTTGGCGAGGTTCATGATGTCGGGGGTGACCCCGAACGCGGCCGAGCCGGAGAGCGCGCCGGTGCGGCCGAGCCCGGTGATGACCTCGTCGAAGATCAGCAGGATGCTGTTCGCGGTGCAGATCTCGCGCAGCCGCTGGAGGTAGCCGACCGGCGGGATCACGACACCCGCGGAGCCCGCGAACGGCTCGACGATCACCGCGGCGATGTTCGAGGCATCGTGCAGCGCGATGAGCTTGAGCAGGTCGTCGGCGAGCTCGGCGCCCTGGGTCGGCATGCCGCGGGTGAATGCGTGCGCCTTGTTGGCGAGCGCGAGCTGGGTGTGCGGCAGGTGATCGGCCTCGACGCCCTGGCCGAACGTCTTGCGGTTGCCGACGATGCCGCCGACGGAGATGCCGCCGAAGTTGACGCCGTGATAGCCCTTCTCGCGCCCGATCAGCCGGGTCTTCGTGCCCTGGCCCTTCGCGCGCCAGTACGCCCGGGCCATCTTGAGCGAGGTGTCGGCCGACTCGGAGCCCGAGCCGGTGAAGAACACGTAGTCGAGGCCGGCCGGCGTCAGCTCCTTGAGCTTGTTCGCGAGGGTGAACGACGCCGGGTGGCCGTACTGAAACGCGGGGGCGTAGTCGAGCTTGGCGATCTGGCGGGTGACGGCCTCGACGATCTCGCGCCGGCCGTGACCGAGCCCGCAGCACCACAGCCCCGACAGCCCGTCGAGGATCTTCTTGCCGTCGGAGTCGGTGTAGTACGCACCTTCGGCCCCGACGATCATCCGCGGGTGCGCCTTGAACTCACGGTTGCCGGTAAACGGCATCCAGTGGGCATCGAGCCAGGCGGCGTCAGTCCGCGAAATCGTTTGGTTCTTGGGGTCGGTGGGGGTCATGGGATCCGTCCTGCAGGCCAGCGTGGAACCTAGCCGGCCGGGACCTTTGTTCGCAACCGGCATCGGAGGCGACGGCGTGGGCTGCGTTCGTGACGCGACCGTGACTCGAAGCTGACGGTGCCAGGCAGGGCTGTGCCTCAACCTGGGACCATGGGCGCCGATGACGTGCAGTACCTGGCGGACTCGCCGCTGTATCCCCTCTCCAGATACGTTCGCGAGCTGAAACCGGCGCTGCCGGCGGACGCGTTCAAGCCGGCGCGAGCACGGCTGTGGTTCATCCCGCTGCACCTCGGCGTGATCGTCGTTGCCTCGCTCGCGATCGCCCGCGGCTGGGTGCCGTGGCCGGTGGTCCCGCTGCTGTCGCTCGTGATCGGCGGCGCGTTCGCGTGCCTGACGTTCGTCGCCCACGAGGGGCTGCACGGCGGCATCGTGCGCGGCAAGCGGAGCAAGCACGTGGTCGGCTGGATCGGGTTCCTGCCGTTCCTGCTGTCCCCGAGGCTGTGGGTCGCGTGGCACGACCGCGTCCACCACGCGAACGCGAACATGCCCGACGATCCCGACATGTATCCGACCCTCGCCGAGTACCAGGCGAACAAGCAGATCCGGAAGTTCGTCGACTGGTTCTCGCTCGGTTGTCGGCGCTGGCGCGGCGGGCTGAGCCTCGTGCTCGGCTTCACGGTGCAGAGCGCGCATCAGCTGATCGCGGCCACCTCGAGCGGCTTTCTGTCGGCTCGCGAGCGCCGGTTCGCGTTCGCCGAGACCGGCTTCGCCGTCGCGGTGTGGGCGACCGTCGCGGTGCTGGTCGGGTTCGTGCCGTTCCTGTTCGTCTACGTGCTGCCACTGGTGGTCGGCAACATCATCATCATGTCGTTCATCCTCACCAACCACAGCCTCAGCCCCCGCGTCGCGATCAACGATCCGCTGGTCTCGGGGCTGTCCGTCACCTCGTCGCGCTTCGTCGAGTGGATCACGCTGCGGTTCGGGTTTCACGTCGAGCATCACCTGTTCCCGGCGATGAGCTCGCGCCATGCCTCGGCGGTGCGCGACCTCGTGCGAGCGCGCTGGCCCGAGCGCTACCAGTCGATGACGCTCGTCGGTGCGATGCGCGAGTTGCACCGGACCGCACGCGTCTACAAGGACGCGACGACCCTCATCGATCCGCGCACCGGCGCCGAGTTCCCCACGATCCTGCCCCGGACCGTCGTGGCGGACGCGCGCTCGGCGGCCTGATCACGGGGCAACCCAGGCGATGGGGCCGGAGGTTTGCGCTCGCAAATCACCCGGCGCATCTCTAGGATGCCGCCGTGCACCGCTGGTTGATCTTGTGGGTTGCCGGATGTTCGTTCCATCCGCCATCGGCCGCTGGTGACGCCGCCGGCTCGGCCGATCCCACGATCGATGCCGACGTCGGCAGCGATGCCCTGGTGGACGGCACGCCTCATCGTGACATTCCGCACTTGCCGAGCCCGGCCGAGCTGCCGGGTTCGGCAGCGCTCTCGCTGTCCGGGCAGGTCACGATCGACACCACGCTCCTCATGTTGAGCACGGGCGCGCCCCCCTCCGGCGTGTCGATCGAGCAGGTCGCGCAGGACCCAGGTGGATCGTCACTCATGGTGATCCACGCCGATGTGTTCACCGTGACCGTGGGCTCGGTCGTCCGCGTGGTCGGGACCCGGCCGCTCGTCATCGTGGCGCGCACGATCTCGATCGCCGGGGTGCTCGATGCGAGTGCAAACACCAGCACGCGGGGCGCGGGTGGCCACGCGACCGGCGACGGCAACCCGGCCGGTGGCGGGAGCGCCGGGGCTCACGTCGATCCGTTCCACGACTCCGGCGGCGGCGGCGGCGGCTTCGGGGCCACCGCGGCACGCGGAGGTTCCGCCGGGACCAACCAGCTCTGCCTGGCCGGCGAGGCCACCGGTGGCCCGCCAGGAGATGTGCTCGATCTGCCGGCAATCGTCGTGTTGCAGGGCGGAGGTGCGGGAGGCGCGGGCTCGCCCGGCGACTGTCCCGCGGCGTCGAACGCGCCCGGCGGTGCCGGCGGCGGTGCGATCCAGCTGAGCGCGACCGAGACCCTCGTGATCTCCGGCATCGTGCACGCCGGTGGCGGCGGCGGCACCGGCGGCGTGTTCTGTAACACCGTCGATTCGGGCTCCGGTGGTGGCGGCGGGGCGGGCGGCGCGATCTACCTCGATGCGCCGGCGATCGCGTTCACCGGCGCGCTGCTCGCGAACGGCGGCGGCGGCGGCGGCGGGGGTTGCGCCCCCGATGGTGCCGGCTCCGACGGCGCCGATGGCTCCGCTACCGGCGCCGTCGCGACGGGCGGCAACGCGGGCGGCGGCTGCGGGACGCTCGGTGGCAACGGCGGCACGAACGCCACCGCTCCGGGCGCGGGCCTCGACCAGAGCTGCGACGGCAATGCAGGCGGCGGCGGCGGCGCGGTCGGGCGGATCGTCGCCCGCGGGACGGTCACCGGCGCCGGGCAAGTCTCCCCGTCGGCGACCGCGCTCGCGTTCTAGCGGCCTGCTGGCGGCCTGCTAGAACCGCCCGAACACGGCGACGCCCGGATCGCTGTGCAGGCCGACGGCGGTCGGCGTGACGTGCAGCTTCTTGTCGCGCGCGGTCGTCCGCAGGTCGACGCGGTGCTGCGCCGGTGTGAGCAAGCCCGCCAGCATGGTCAGCACGCCCGCGCCCTGGAACACGCCATCGGCGACGTAGAGCACCTTGAGGGTCGTCTCGTGGTCGCACGCGTGCCGCGTGATCGGGCAGGAGCCGCGATCGTTGAGCGCGAGCCAGGGTCCGACGACCGGGACGTAGAGTCGGTCATTCCCGCGGTCCAGATCCTCCTGACTGCTCGCCGCTGCGCCGACCACCGAGCCGCCATATGCGGTCGCGAAGATCAGCGCGCCGGCCATGAACACCGGTGCGTTCCAGGTGTCCTCCACCGTCTCGTACCCGGGCTCGGTGGACACCACGGTCGCCCGCCCGAAGCTCGGGTTGGGAAACGCCAGGCTCGGGGCCATCGCCTCAGCTGCCGAGATGATCTGTGGAGTCCGCGAATACGGGTAGTTCGGATGGGTGGGATCCGGAACGGGCTGCGCAGCCGCCATCGACGGTAACACCGTGGCTCCACAGAGCAGCAGCGTCGCCGCATTTGGCGCGACCAGACGAGTCTTCATGAGCTCCTCGCAGATAGTGGGTCTCACCCCAGCGCTGCAAGAGGCGGCCCGAACCGGATCGGTCAGGCGGTCACGACGACCCGGGGACGCTAGCGTGTGGCCGCGATCGCGCTCGTGAGCTCGGAGCCAGAGAGCGGCGGGGACACGGTGTGTGCCAGCGCCCGGGCTTCGTAGCGCGCGAGCTGGACGCGGCGGGTCCGACGCCAGTAGTCGAACGTGAATCCGGGCCACAGCAGGACCTCGCCGTCGGGCGCCATGTACCAGCTGCTGCAGCCGGAGGTCCAGACCGAGTGCTCGAGCTTCTTCGTGAGCTCGGCCCGGAACGCCTGTTCGACCTCGGGCCGGACCTCGAGCGACGCCAGCTTGTTGCGGCGCATCGCCTTCATGGCCTCGACCAGGTAGTGGGCCTGTGCCTCGATCATGAACACCATCGAGTTGTGACCGAGCCCGGTGTTGGGCCCCATCAGCAGGAACAGGTTCGGAAACCCCGAGACGTTGATCCCCAGGTAATTCCGCACCGACTTCGACCACACCGCATTGAGGTCCTGGCCGTCGCGGCCGATGATCTGCATCGACGCGAGGTAGTCGACGACGCGGAACCCGGTGCCGAAGATGATCGCGTCGACCTCGTGGAGCTCGCCATTCGTGGTCCGGATGCCGGCGGGCTCGATCGCCGCGATGCCATCGGTGACGAGCTCGACGTTCGGCCGCCCGAGCGCGGCGTAGTAGTCGTTCGAGATCAGGACACGCTTGCAGCCGAGCCGGTAGTCCGGCGTGAGTCGGCGCCGCAGCGCCGGATCGGGCACGGCCCTCTCGAGGTAGCGGAGTGCCAGCTTCTCGCCCAGCTGGTTGAGCCGCGGCGCGAACACGAAGCCGAGCACGCGGCTCTCGAACATCCAGTACAGGCCGGTCCGGCGCAGCCAGTGCGCACCGGGCACGTGCTCGAGCATCCAGCGCTCGCGGGCGCGGATCGCGCGATCGGGCTTCGGCATGATCCACGGCGGCGTGCGCTGGAACACGTCGAGGCGCTCGACGTTGGGGGCGATCTGGGGGACGAACTGGATCGTGCTCGCGCCGGTGCCGATGACCGCGGCGCGCTTGCCGGTCAAGTCGTACGCGTGATTCCACCGCGCCGAATGAAACGTGGTGCCGGCGAACGTGTCGAGCCCGGGGAGCGCGGGGATCTGCGGGATGTGGAGTGCGCCGTTGCCGAGCACCAGCGCGCGCGCGGTTCGCGTCTGGCCATCGTCGGTCGACACCGTCCAGGTCGCGCTCGGCTCGTCGTACACGCAGCGCACCACCCGGCTGGCGAACCGCAGGTGGGGCCGCAGCCCGTACTTGGTCGCGCAGTGCTCGATGTACGCGAGGATCTCGGCCTGGCCACCGTACGCACGCTGCCAGCGCGAGCTTGGCTCGAACGAGTACGAGTACAGGTGCGAGGGAATGTCGCACGCCGCGCCCGGATAGGTGTTGTCGCGCCAGGTCCCGCCGACGCCGGGACCTTGTTCGAGGATGACGAAGTCGTCGATCCCGGCACGCTTGAGGCCGATCCCTGCAGCCAGCCCGGAGAACCCCGCACCGACGATGATGGCGCTCAGCTCTGCCATGAATGGCAAGCTAGCGCCCTATTGAAAAGCGGTCAATAAGAGGAATTTGGCCTCGCTACGTCTCGGGTCCCCCAGGGGGGACCCGAGCCATAGGGTGACGCCGATCCTTGCTTCGCTGCGGACCGGCGTCGATCGATCCGGCTCGGGTCTACGCCGACAGCTGGCGGAGGGCGGCGTCGACTTCGTCGAGCTCCCACAGCCTGCGATCGATCTCGCGATCGAGGTCGGGATCGATGGCCGGGCAGGCGACGCGCTGCGCGACCAGCCGCACCAGCTCATCGATCGCCTCGAGCTCGTCCGCGAGCCGGTCGATGCGCGCGAGGCACTCTTCGCGATGCCGCAGCCGGCGGACCTGGATCTCGCGGCGGCGCCTGGAACGCGTCGCATCGCCGATCGAGATCGTGTGGGGCAGGTCGTGGCTGCCCACGAGCCTCAACGCGTCGAGGCAGCGCTGCTGCATGGTCGCGAGCCGGATGAAGTGCTCGAGCAGATCTTGGAGCTCGAAGCGCGCGGCCTCGGAGGCGTCGGCGCGTTCGATCTCCTCCACGAAGTTGCGCAGCTCGATGTACTGCTGCTGACGTACCGGACCGGTGGGCCGGAGCTGCTTGAGCCGCGTGGACTCGCGACGACAGCGCTCGTGCATCTGGCGCTGGTGATCGAGGTGCCGGCGTACGAAGCCGTAGCGCGTCGACGCCGCGCACACCATCGCGACCGCGAGCATCGCGGTGATCGCACCGAGCGCGCCGGCGAATCCGAGTCCTACGCACGAGGAGAACACCGCGACTGCGATACAGACCGGGCTCGCGACCGCGCCGCGCATGTAGGCAAGCTGGCTGTTGCGCACCGTGAGGGCAGGCGCCGGCGAATTCAGGACGAGGCCGTTCTCCGAAACGAGGCGGGGCTGCATGTCAGTCAGCCGTACAACCCTCGTGCCATCAAGTCAGCGGTTCCCCGACCGTGCGTTCGCGGCACCCGCGTGGTCGCCCGCGCCACACCGTGGCGCATCGGGCGGGCGCGCAAACCCGGCGACCTGCGCCCGCGCCAGGAAGTCTCCCACCCGTCGGCCTGTGCTGCGACTTCGTCTTTGGGCGGATTCCCAGTGTGGAAGCTGTCGAGATGACTGTCGAGCTTGCGCCCGTGACCCGGTGGACTCCCGCCGAGGCCTGGTTGATGGCCGAGGTCGCGCGACGCTCGCTGGTCGCCAGCCTCGACGGGGCCGCGCCGGTGACCGGATCGTGCTCGCCAGGGATGGGTCCGTGGCCGTGCGCTCGGAGCCTTGCCACGCTCGACGGGCTCGGCGTCCGGCGCCCGCGGATCGACGAGGCGATCATCGCGGGCCACGTCAAGTCGCTGATCGGCCGGGGCTTCATCGTCGCTGGAACGAAGGGGCAGGGTGCGTGCTAGCGTACCTGCCGTGAGGCCTCGTGGACTGCATCTGATCGGAACCCGAGGGGTCGTGATCTGCGCCCTGGTGGCAGCGTTCGCCGGGCGTGCGCGCGCGGCGCCGCGAGATTTCACGCCCGAGACCCGGGCGCTGTACGCGGTCGTGGCGTGCGGCGAGCCGCCGCCAGCGGACTTCGACGCGCGGGTCGTCGCCGGGCACTGTCGCCAGCTCGCGAGCACGATCAAGATCTGGAAGACGAAGTGGCGAGACCTCGCGACGCCGTTCTTCGCCAAGCTGCTCGAGCACGGCGCTCCGTCGACGGTGGTCTATCCGTTCGGTGGCGGCGATCTCGCCACGATGCTCACCGTCTACCCCGACGCAACCGAGTACACGACGCTGTCTCTCGAGGGCATCGGCGATCCCCGACCGATCCTCGCGCTCGGTGGCGGCAAGGGCGGCGACAAGTGGCGACGCGCCGACAAGCTCGCGGCGGGGCTGCAGAAGCTGCGCAACGTGCTCGCCGCGAACCTCGGCTGGGCCTGGAATACCACGAACCAGCTCTCGATCGACTCGAGCGAGACCGGCGTCGGGATCCCGGGCATCCTCGGCATCGCGCTCGTTGCGCTCGAGGCGAACGGCTACGAGCCGGTCGAGGCGCGCTACTTCGAGCTGGCGGCCGACGGCACGCTCACGTACCTGACGCCCGCGCGAGTCGACGCGTGGGACGTCGAGCAGGCGGCCGTGAAGCGCGTGAAGTACAAGACCAACAAGGTCGTCCAGGAAGGCATCTTCAACAACATCGAGATCGCGTTCCGCAAGCAGGGAGATCCGAAGGCTCCTCGCAAGATCTTCCGCCACATCGCCGCCGATCTCTCCGATGAGGGGTTCGACGCGAACCACGGCGCGCTCGCGTACCTCGACGCCAAGCGCGACTTCGCCGCGATGACCAAGGCCGAAGGTGTGGGGGGACTACGCGGGCGCGTTCTTCAAGTTCCCCGATCACGAGGTCGAGAAGGAGATGGTGGAGTTCTGGGCGAGCGCTGCGCCCCCGCCGATGCCGCTCCGGTTCGGCTACTACGACAAGCGCCGCCGCCCGCACCTGCTGTTCACGTACAAGTAGCGTTACTGCGGATCGATCACGAAGTCGTCGTGGGCGACCGGTTGCGCCGGCGGCGTCGGGCCGAGCGCGGTGAGCGCGGCGTCGAGCTCCGCGACGTGGGTGGCGGTCAGCTCGAGCACGTGCTCGGCGGGCTGGAACGTCGTGCCGTACGGATAGTTCACCTTGGGCGTGGAGGTCATCTCGATGTGCGCGCCCAGGACGTGCGAGATCGGGTGGGCCGCGGCGAACTCCGCGAGCCGGTGCATGCTCGTCCGGTACTCGGTCCAGTTGTTGATGAACAGCAGCCCCGGGTAGAGCGAGTCGCCCGTGAGGAGCAGTCCGGTCTCGCGATCGTAGACCACGATGTGGGTGGCTTCGTGGCCGGGGACCGCGAGCACGTCGAGCACGCGCCCTCCGAGATCGAGGGTGCCTGCACCGGTGGGCCAGCTCGTGATCCCGAACGCGGCCTGGACCGCGGACCGGCTGGTGCCGACCAGCGTCGTCGCGGGCTGGCCGGCGAACCGCGCATCAGACGCGACGTGATCGCCATGCGCGTGCGAGTGCGCCACGAACAGGGTGCGTGTGCCGACGAGCGGCTTGATCGTGTCGCGGAGCGTGGCCGTCGAGGTCGCCCCGGTATCGAGCACGAGCGCGGTCTGCGCCCCGAGCAGCACGTACATGAACGGCGCCTCGAACGTCCGGCACTTGTTCTGGCGGATGATCAACGTGGTCGCGTTGTACGAGTGGACCTGCACCTCGGGATCGGCGTTCTGGTTGCAGCTCTGGGAGCCGTGCATCCAGCTCACCGCGAGCGACCCCGGGACGAGCCCACCGCTGGTGGCATCGACCATCATGCTGCCGTCTCCACCCGACGCCGCATCGATTCCCGAGGGCGGGTTGTCTCCCGACGGTCCGTCACAGCCGACGACGAACACCACCACCAGCGCGCGATTCATGCTCATCACGAAACCACGTACCACACCCACCGGGCGGTAGGGGACAGGCTCCAATTGCGAAAGATGCAACGGACTTGCATTTGCGCGAACGAGGATACGGGCACTTGCGCGGCCTATTTGCGCAACTGGAGCTGACCCCGTGTCACACGCGGATGTGCGAGGCCGACCTCCGGCCGCCCCAGTCCTCGAGCCGGCCGCGCACGACGAGCACCTCCTCGGTGACGCTCGACCACAGGAGGTCGAGGACGCGGTTCAGATCGCTGACCGAGGTCGCGGGCTCGCGCTCGATCACGCGGGCGCAGACGCCGAGGTCACCGACCACGACGAAGCCGATGCGATCGGCGGCGCGCTCGGTCGCGGCGAGCCAGTTGAGCGCGGAGGTCATCGGGTGGGCCGAGCGCTCGCGCAGCCGGGCGCCGATCGTGCGGACCTGATCGAGCTCGAGCGGATGCAACGAAGTCGTCAGCCAGCGCGCTGCGTGGCTCGTGCCGTCGCCGGTCAACGCTGCCGCGAGCTCGACGATCTGCGCGAGCTCGCCGGGGCGTGGACACAGCAGGCGCGCGATCCGGTCATTGCGGAGGTCGGCGAGCTGGCGCGCCAGTACGAACGCGAGCTCCTGCTCGTCGGTGACGGTGTCGAGCGCTGGTCCGACGATGAGGATCGGCGCGAGCACCCCGTCCCGCACGCGCATCGCGACGTTCGAGGCGGTGGCCTGCCGGGGATCGAAGTAGACCGGCGGGCGCGGGATGCCGAACGCGCTCACGACCTGCGCGAGCACGCCGCCGACCGCGATCGACAACGGGTGCTCGCGGGCGGGCAACGCCGGCGGTGGCCGCATCCGCGCCCGCTCGGCTGCGAACGCGGGAGCGACCAGCGCGAACAGCGCCGAGAGCTGGAGATCGACGTCGATGCGCGCGAGGGCGAGCCAGTCCTCGTTGGTGAGCGTGGTCATGCTCCGCTGCCGGGCTCGCAACGTCTCGACGATGTCGCCGTCGGAGATCTCCTCGATCTTGTCCTCGAGCTTGTCCTCGGTCGCCGGGGTGCCGAGCAAAGCCACGGCCTCGTGGCAGGCGCGCGCCTTTTCGGGCTGCCGGGTCCGCAGGTACAGCGTGCGCAAGGCCTCGTAGGAGGAGGCGCGCCGCTTGTTCGTGCGCAGCACGGCTTGATGCTGGACGATCGCGCTGAGGTCGTGCTTGGGGTCGGCCTCGAGGTAGAGATCGGCGAGCCGCTCGCGGCGCTCGGCGTTGTCCCCGTCGAGCGACAGCGCGACCTCGAGCGCGACCACGGCGTCGTCAGTGCGGCCGAGCTGGAGCGAGAGCTCGCCGAGCCGGTCCCACAGCCGCAGCCGTTCGCTGGGGCGGCCCTCCTTGCTGCGCATGTGTTCGAGCCGGCGGTAGTAGAACCCCACGAGCGCGTCCCGGTCCGTTGCGACGCCCAGCATCGCCTCGAGCTCGTCGGCCGCGGTGAACGCCATCGGATCGTCCTCGATCGCCTGATCGAGCAGCGTCGTCGCACGATCGGCGTCGTCGATCTCATCGCGCAAGATCATCGCGGCGGTGTGGCGGTAGCGCGCGCGGACCTTGGGTTCCTTCTCGGTATCGATCAGTCGCTGCAGCAGATCGAGGCTGTAGCTCCAGTCGCCATCGTCGGCGACGAGGCTGAGCGACTTCGTGAGCAGGAGGTGATCGGTGGGCCGGTGGGCGAGCGCCTCGCGGTACATCTCGCGAGCGGTCGCCCGATCGCCGCGTTCGGCGTAGCGGTCACCGAGCGCCGCGAACCGCGATGCCTTCTCGCCAGCGGGGGCGCTGTTGGCGAGCGACAGCTGGTCGGCCAGCAGCGCGTCGGGATCGGACGTATCGAGCTCCGCGCGCAGCAGCAGCGCCGGGCGGTGATCGGGCGCGAGCGCGAGCGTGATCGCGGCGTGCTTCTCGGCGATCGCGTCGTCTCCCATCTGGTGCGCGCAGCGCGCGACCCGGTAATGCAGGTCGATGCTGTCCAGGTCCGGCTGCAGCCCTTCGCTCTCGTCGAGCAGGTCCTCGAGCAACGGCCGTGCCCGCGCCCATTCCTGGTTGTCGAACAGCAGGTCCGCGAGCTCGCGGCGGGCCGCGGGATCCGTGGGACCGAGGGCCACCGCGCGCGCGAGCGTGTTGCGCGCCGATGTCCCCTCGCCGAGCTCCACCGCGACCTTGGACCGCTGGATCAGGTAGCCACGGAGCCGTTCGGGATCATCGGTGGTGCGGCACAGCTCGTCGAGGATCGGCGCGAGCTCGACGAGCGAACCGGTGTCCCAGCACAGCTCGACCAGCGCCACGCCGGCGCGGTGGTTCGTCGGATCGGCCACGCGCGCCTCGCGGTAGAGCGCCTTGGCCTCCTCGAATTCGCCGAGCGCGATCCGATAGTCCGCGGCATCGGCCAGCCAGCGCGAGCGCTCGGCGACCAGCGCCGGCCGCGCCGCGGCCTTGACCAGCAGCGCGATCGCTGCCCCGAGCTCGCCGCGATCGCGCAGCAGCACCGCGAGCCCGTCGATCGCCGGGACGAGATCGGGATTGTCCTTGCGGGCGCGTTCGAACAGCTGCTGCGCCCGGTCCCAGTTGTGCTTGCACGCGATCTCGGCGGCCCGGCACAACGCCTTCGCGCGCGGGACCGGCTCTGCCAACGCCCCGCCCAGGCGCTCGAGGGCGATCAGGACCTCTTCTTCAGGCAGCCCGACCCGGACCGCGAGCCGTGCCAGCGCTTCGAGGACCTCGGCCTGTCCCGGAGCGAGCCGGTCGGCCTCCTGATACGCGTCGAGCGCGGCGCTGTCGTCCTGCAGCTCGTGCTCGTTGACCTGCGCGATCTCGCGGTACAGCTCCGCCCGTTCGCGATCGCTTTCGAGGTGCACCGCGCGCCGGCCGAGCAGATCGATGAGGGACGGCCACTCCCCGGTGCTGCGATAGAACGTCTCGAGGGTCTCGTTCGCGTAACGGTCGGTCGGCTTGAGCAGCAGCACGCGCTCGAGGCAATCGGCGGCGTAGTAGACGCGGCCGACGCGCTGCCACGCCGTGGCCATCTCGGTCAGCCGGCGCGGGCTCTCGTCGTCGTTGATGTCGATGAGCGCGCTCATCGTGTCGAGCGGCAACTCGCTCCAGCGCTCGGTGATCCGCGCCAGCCGCAGCAACGGATCGAGATCCACGGCCACCGGCGCCGCGGAGAACGCGGCGATCCGCACGACGAACGCGCGATCGGCATCCCCGCGGTGCTCGAGGTTCTCGGCGAGCTCGCGCAGGATCTGGGCCCGCTCGGCGCTCTCCTCCGTCGCCTCGGCGCGCGAGAGGTGGAGATCGACGACCCGGTACCCCTCGGTATCGAGGGACGCGTTCGCCTGGCGCGCGACACCTCGCTCGACCGCGGTCCGCAGCCGCGCGGGGTCGAGATCGGGGAATTCCTCTTGCAGGGTGCGTGTCAGCACCTCCACCGAGAACACTGTGGTGGTTTGGCCCCGCATGGTCGGTGGCAGGATCGCCGATTTTGCCCGGCCGCGGGAGTCATGGCTGCCGCGAATCGGCCGGTCTGAGTCAGAGCTTGCCCGGAAATTCGGGCCGCTGACGTGGGCTTCATCGTGGAGGTGATCGGCGACGGCGACGGCGACGTGTCACCTTGACGGCGTCGGCGACGGGGTGCGTCATCACGCCCGCGCTCCACGTCGCCGTCGAAGTCAGCGTGAAACGTCGCCGTCGCCGTCGCCGTCGCCGACCACGACCACGACCACGACCGACCGGGTCAACAACCCGAATTTCCGGGCAAGCTCTAAGTCAGTCGCTGTTGGGGGGCGGGTCGAGGATCGTCATCTCGGCGTTGCCGTTCACGATCCGGCCCTGGAGCTCGTACGTGATCGTCTGACCGTCACAATCGAGATCGCCGACCGCTTGCGCGGTGAACGACTTGCCATCCGACTGATAACTGTAGCGGAACAGGTGCGGCTCGAACAGCTCGAAGTCGAGCGCCTGCCAGGCGGGCGTCGACCACGCCTCGGGGTGGATCCCGCACTTGTGCTTGCCGCCGTAGTTCTCCAGACAGCAGTCCGTGCTCGGGGTCAGCGGTGCCTCGTTCTTCGGGAACTCCCCGTTCGTGCTGTACGCCAGCTTCGCCGAGCGCTGGATCTTGGTCAGCTGGAGCGTCGCCTCGTTCGTCCTGGCCTTCCTCGAGTAATCGAGAAACGACGGGATCGCGACCGCCGCCAGGATCCCGAGCACGGTGATCGCGGTGCTGATGATCGAGATGATGAGGCCGGCGAGCGCCAGACCCTTGCCCGAGACCGCGCCGTTGGACCGCTTGCACTCGTTGTAGCCGATCACCGACAGGATCAGGCCGAGCAGGCCGCACACGAACGAGCAGACGAACCCCGCGATCGCCATGCCCGAGGTCCGCGTGGCCTGCGGCGGCATCGGCATCGCCGGCCGCACACCTCCGAGTTGCAGGCTGGTCCCGCACACCGAGCAGAACGGCGCGCCGTCAGGGGAGGTACCGCCGCACTTGGAACAGTTCATCGCGCCACTCCTGGTAACCCCGGGCATCGTCGCTCGCGAGCCGACGCGGGGTCAATGGACGACGACAGGCCGCTCAGGGCCGGCCCGACTTGGCGGCGAGGTCGAACAGCATGCGCGAGGCCTGCTGCTGGTAGAACTCCATCGAGCCCTTCCGCGCCTTGCTGAACTGCTCGAGATCGCGCTTGGCCTGGTCGTAGAGGCGCTTGCGGAAGTAGGCCTGGCCGCGCCCGAACCGCGCCATTGGGTCGTCCGGCCGGAGCTCGAGCGCCTTGCCGAACGCCTCGATCGCCTGGTCGTCGAGTCGCTTGTCACTGTAGGACGATCCGAGCTCGAGCCAGATGCGGCCCTTGTCCTGAGCGTCGATGACCACGAGCGTCGCTTGCTGCACGATCTTGATCGCCTGATCGGTGTAGTCCCACTTGCGGTAGAGCTCGGCGAGCGCGATCCACGGTGACGCGTCGCCGGGCCAGTACTTGAGGGCCAAGGACAGCTCCTCGGCGGCCTGCTTCGACTTGCCCATGTAGCGGAGGACGCTGCCGGTCAGGTAGTGCGCGCGCCACAGGTCGTTGTCGAGCTTGAGCGCTTGTTGCAGCTCTTGCAGGGGCTTCTCGAAGTCCACCGCTTCGAGATCGACGACCACCTCCTCGACCTTGCGAAGCGTCTTGCTCGCCAGCGCCTCCCTCGCGTCCTGGATCGCCTTCTCGTACAGCATCTGGCCGTGCGTCAGCCGATAGATCGCGATGCCGGGCTCGATCGCCACCGCGGTGGCGGCAGCGTCGACGGCCTTCTTCCAGTCCCGACGCTGCGCGTGGGTGGCCGCCAGGCCGTACCAGGCAACATGGTTGTCGTGCCAGCGGTCCACCGCCTGCTGGTAGCGCTGCAACGCGAGGTCGTACTGCTTGGTGCCGAAGGCGCGGGTGCCTTCGTTGGCAGCGGCCTCGGAGTCGGTCTTCACGCTGTGGCGGACCTTGGACGGCAGGCGCGTCGCGATCGGGGGAAGCGGCAAGATGACGGACGGCTGGGTCGCCGCGATCGCCGCGATCGCCGTCGGGGGATCTGGCTCACCCGGCGTCTGCCAGTGCTGGGTGACGTTCTTCATCCGGTGGTAGACGAGCAAGCCATCGCTGTTGCGCTCGCTGTGCGGCGACGCCAGCTTCCACGAACCCGTGACCTCGACCTGATCGCCGATCTTGTACGGTGGGCAGACGAGCTTGGCCGGATCCTTCTCGTCAGGTTCGCAGCGATCGGGCGCCCTGCGTTCCGGCTTCTTGAGCCGGTCGAGCTCGAGCTTGTTGTACAGCCGCGGCACATCGACGACCCACATGCTCCGGTCGGGCGACATCGTCGGGGTGTCACCGAGGTAGAACTTCGCGCGCTCGCACAGGGTGGGGTCCCGGTCGATCATCGCCCGCACGGCCTTGTCGGTCATGCCGGGTTTGCGGAGCGCGGTCGCGCAATCGTAGGTCCACGTGATGAAGCCTTTGACCGTCACTTCACTGTCGAGCAGCTTCTTGCCTTTGACCCGGAGCTCCTTCACGGAGTGCGAGCCATCCGGGTCCGGCGGCGCCAGATCGAACGCCGGGATCGCGGGCAGGTCGAGCTTGAGGTCGGTCCTGATGCGGACCGCCATCACCGGGCCGGCGAGGGTGGCGTCGACGAGCGGGTCGGACGGGTCTTTGGGATCCGGGCCGGCCTGGGCGGCCCCGCAGCCAGCCAGGATCTGGAACACCATCGCGGGGGCCCACCAAGCTTGCGCCATCGCCGAAGCATCCGCCGAACCCCGACGCGGATCCAGCGCAACACGCGCGCTCGCGCCGGGGCTCGCTAAGGCGTCACGCGGTCACCACGCACAGGGATCGGTGCCTCTCACTTCGCGATCTCGAGCACCGAATACGCGGCCTGGTTCTGCGTCCTCGCCTCCGCCCCGGTGCCGAGCGCACGATCGTCGTCGTACACGACCAGGAGGTGGGTCGGGTCGAGCACGGTGATTCCCTCGGGCTTGTGCGAGAATACCAGCGGCGCGCGCGCGGCGTCTCGGACGAGCGACGGCTCGCGGTGGGTCCGGAGCGCGTCGACGGGCATGGTCCAGAGGAATCCGCCGAGGCCCTCGAGTTGAACCGAGTCCTCGAAGCTCGTCGTCATCCACAGCCGGTCGCTGGCCGGATCGTAGCCCACGTCGGACAGCCCGACGCCCTGGTGGCCCGCGACCTCGGCCGAGGTCGCCAGGTCGTGCTCGTAGACGAGCTCGAACGAGTCGCCGAGCGTGACGCTGCCGTTGGCGATCGCGTACGAGGTCGAGATCATCTTGAACGTGAACTCCGCGGTCTCCTTGGTCTCGCCGATCTGGCGGACGCCGAAGATCAGCTGATCGTCGACCGCCGCGATCCCCTCGAGCTTGAAGTACGCCGGTCCCGTGGGAAACTTCGGTGACGCGAGCGCGGCCTGGATGCCTGCCCGCAGATCGAGGCTGCTCGTCGCGCCGGCAGTGGCTGCCACGATCGCCGCCTGATCGGGGTGTCCCGCCGGCCACGTGACGAGCATGTTGAACAGCGCCTCGGGTCGGTCGAACGCGGTCACCGCGAGCACGGTCCGGTCGGGGGTCAGCGTGATGCCTTCGAGCTTGCTCGCACCCGAGAGGATCGGCGACTCGAAGTACGCCGGCGTCGCGGTCGGAAGCTTGTCCGCAGCGTACGTCATCGCGAACACGGGCGCCTTGAGAGGAACCTCCTTGTCGCTGACGACCACGATGTCGTGGCCATCGAGGATCACGCCGGAGGGCTCGCAGGAGCCGGGGCGGCCTTGCGTGTCCAGCAGCTCGGGCGCGAAGCACGTGAACAGGCCGTGCTCGGTGGCTTGCGCCGAGACCAGCGG
>JAGSPR010000515.1 GCA_018262455.1 Deltaproteobacteria bacterium
CCGGCAGCCTCACGGTGGTCGGTGTCACGCCCATCGACTTGCCGTTCACCATGACCGTCGCGCCGGGAGGCTGCGAGGTGATCTTGACGGAGAACGTCGGCTTGACGAGGGCGACTCGCACCTTGGCACCTTGCGCCGTCGGCACCACCGAGCGGTGGGCACTGACGTACTTCGGCTTCCGGATCAGGAGCTTGACCTCGGCAGCACACGGCAGGGGCAGCTTCGCGGGCGTGGTCCCGAGCACCGTCGTCTTGTCGATCACGATCTCGGCGTGCGTGGGACTGCTGACCACCTCGACGTAGCATTCGACCGCGGTGACCGCGGCGACCGCAGCGACCGCGGCATCCGCGGCGACCTCGGCGTCGTCGGCGACCTCGGCCACCGCGGCATCGGCGGGTGGCGCGACGGCGACGGCCGCATCGAGCTCGATCAACCCGGCGTCCGTTCGCTGTCCGGCGTTGCCGGTCGCGATCGGATCGGTCTCCACGCGCGTCCGGTCTCCTGCTGGCTTGCTCGGGTCGAACACGAGGTACAGCACGATGCCGACCACCGCGGCCAGCACGGCGCTCGCCACAATCACGAGCGGATGTCGCCGCCGCCCCTCGACCGTCGCGGTGGAGCTCCGGTCCAGCAGCTCCGCCCCCAGGTGTGGATCCGATGATCTCGCGCGAGTCGTGGCCGGCATTCCGGGTGTCGGCGTCAGCCTCCGAGCCGGATCGGGTGGAGGCGGCATCATCGTGGGCGGCGCGATCAGCGTGGGATCGACCTGCACCTTGGGCTCGGCCTCGACGCTCACGACGTGCTTGCGTCGCTCTACCGAGCCGGGTGGCGGTGCGTTCGAGACGGATCGTGTCTGCGTGACGAGCGGGGGCTTGTCGACTTGCGACGGTTCGGTCCAGCCGTCCGGGGCCGCCGCATCGATCGAGATCAACCAGTCACCCGCGGGGACCGCCGGGACCGGGATGCGCTTCGAGATCGTGGGGGCGCCGTCGACGCCGGGCGTCATCGTCCAGTCGCCGCTCGGCGTCGGCTCCTCGATGGTCGGCAGCTGGGGCTCGGCCGGCGGCAAAGGCTCGTCGGCGGCTTGTGGCACGGGCGGCGCGGTCTGATCGGTCGGCTCCTCGGTCTCGAGGATGGGCAGCTCCGACCGAGTCGTGGCGATGATCGGCGGATCCGGAACGGCCGACATCTCCGTGGGCGTGATCGTGGGCGGCTCGACCGCGCTCATGATCTGGGCGCGCATGTGCGTGGAAGTGACGACAGGCATCGGCTTCGTGCCGCCACGGATGACGGGCGGCTCGGCGAGCTCGGACTCGTCGTCGGCGGCGGCCTTCGATGATGGCAGGCCGCCGATCGAGATCGCGGGCATGGTCGCGCTGAACGCACCAGCAGGCAGGTTCGCGGTCGTCACCTGAGCGACCGCGTTCAACGTCGTGCTCAGCGAGCCGCGCGCGGGCGCGGGGGGCGCGGCCGGTGCCTTCGCGATCCCGGCCGGGGGCGTGGCTGGCGACTTCGATCCACTCGCGACCGGCGGGATCACCGGCACCACGAATTTCGGCCCGGCCTTGGCCGGCGCCTTCACCACGGGTGCGCAGAGCTTGCCGACCTCGCCGATCGCGACGCACTCGGCGAGTGCGTTGTTTGCGTCGATCCGGCCAGCCGGGGCGGGCGGAACCGGCCTCGGCTCGGCCGGAACGTCGGCAGGACGGGGAGCGACGCTCGGAGCAAGCGGCTTCGGCGCGAGGCGCGCTTGCTCCAGCTCGACCAGCATGGCCTTGCTGGGGTCGTCGAGCTCCGCGAACCGGATGGTCATCCCGATGCGGCCGTGCAGCAGCGACGGCGTCCTCGACGAGCTGATCACCTCGCCGTCACCCTCGACCATCACGCCGCCATCGCGGAGTGTCAGGGCGAACCGCCCACGCAGGCCTACCGCGATCGGCTCTGCGATCGGGACGAACAGGCCGCTGCGATCCAGGTAGCGCCGGAACGCCGCGACGAACTCCTCACCCGATGTGCAGGCCGAGACCAGGTAGATCGGGACCCCAGTCGTCACCTCGGACGAGTGTAGGCCAGCCGCAGGGGGCATGGAAGCAGCGTTCGCGCGGGGCACCGGCCCCGAAAAACCGACAGGCGTCAGCGGTTGACCGCCGACGCCTGGAGGTGATCGCAGCGAGCAGCAGGTCGCCCTGCCGCCGCGGGTCACATGATGATGAAGTCGTGGGCGCGAACCGTCTTGCGGCCATTCTCGGCCGCGCGCTTGGCAGCCTGCTGGACGAGCCAGCCGACATAACCATTGAGCCCGTCGAGCGCATCACCCGCGGTGTTGCAGCCGGCATCCTTGAGCATCTGACGAACCTTCGACGAAACGAGCAGCATCTCGGTCGGGCGCGCGGCGGCCCCGCCTCCGCCCTTACCTTTTTTTGCCTTTGCCATCTGCGTATCTCCTGGGTTGAAACGAGTGGCTTTTTCTTACACTGCTCGCAGGCGATGAAAAGCCGCCGAGGCCGGTTTTTGGCCACCTGGTGGCGATTCGTGCCGGTCCACGCGACGCGCGTGTGGTCAGCGATCGATCCGCAACACGAACGTGTCTGGCTTCGGAATGCGATCGTCCGGCGCACGGATCGATTCGACAGGCTTGACGCGATCGTCCGGCGTGAGGGTGAACCGATACAGCCCGGCGATCGTCGCGATGCCCTTGTCATCGATCGCGACGCCACGGCCCTGATCGTGGTCCTTGTCGCCCCAGGTCTTGATCCAGACGACGTTGCCTTTGACGTCGTGCTTGATCGCGAACACGTCCTTGTTGCCGTGGCTCTTGATCGGGGTGGTGGTGGTCTTGCCGAAATCGACGGTGTTCTGGAACCAGCCGGTCATGATCGTGTTGCCGGCGGCATCCGACGCGATGCCCCAGCCCACATCCTCGCGATCCCCGCCGTACGTGTGCGCCCAGTCGAGCTTGCCCGCGCTGTCGTAGCGCGCGATGAAGATGTCGGCCTCGCCGTTCGAGGTGTGATCGTCGCCGTCGGCGAACGAGACGCTCTTGTCGAATGAGCCGACCATCGTGACGTTGCCTGCGGGATCGACCGTCAGTCCACCGGCGACATCATTGAACGCGTTGCCGCACCGCTTCGACCACAAGTGATCGCCGTTCGCATCGTACTTCGCGAGCACGACGTCGTTATCCGATCCTCCGCCGGCAACGAGCGGCGTGCCGCTGCCCCACTCGGACTTGTCCCGGAAGTGGCCCTGGACATAGACGTTGCCTCGCGCGTCGGCCGCGAGGTGGAGGATCGTGTCGTTGTACGCCCCCCCGAACTGCTTCACCCACTCGAGGTCGCCGTCCGCGGCGAGCTTGATCAGCATCGCGTCGGTTCCGCCGCGCGACTTCAGCTCGGTCTTGCCAAACGTCGCGAGCCTGCTGAACGAGCCGCCGACGTACCACCCGCCATCGGGAGCCGCGGCGATCGCGTTGGCGCCATCGGAGTCGATCCCTCCGGCGGTCCACAGCCACTGCGGATCGCCCTTGCTGTTCCAGGCGGCCACGAACACGTCGTCGGAGCCTCCCGAGGAGTGAGTGTCGGTCTCGTTGTTGTTGATCGGCCCGATCGTGAGGTCGTCGAGGAAGTTACCGACCACGACGACGGTGTCGCCGTGGACCGCGACGCCGAGCGCGACGTCATCGCGCTTCGCACCAAAGCGCTTCGCCCAGGCGATCTTGCCGTCGTTGCCGAGCTTGACGAGGAACCCGTCCGAGGTGACGACGGTCTTCTTCTTGGGATCCTTGCTGGGCTCGGGATCGGTCGCCTTGAGTGTCGTCGCTCCGGCGATCAGCTCGCCATCGAAGTAACCGACGACGTAGACCTCGCCGGTCGCAGAGATCGCGAGATCCTTGGGCGTGTCGATGCCGAGGCCTCCGAAGCTGGCGGCCCACAGCGCCTTGCCCGTCGCCGTCCCGGTATCGGCCTTGAGCGCTGGCAGTGGCGTCTTGTCGATCACCTTCTTCACGACCGGCGTCGCGGTCGGCGCGGTCGTCGCGGTCGGCGTCGCGGTCGTCGCGCCAGGTGGCGCGGCGGAACCCGCGCTGCCGCTGGGTTCGCCGGGGCCGCTGCCCTGGGTCCCTGGGTTCGGTTGGGGCTCCGCGTTCTTGGAGCACGCGGTCACTACAACGAGACTCATCGTGAGAGCGATCGACGACAGACGCATGACCAGCAAGATGTCACGCAGTCGGAGTGAACGCGAGTGGTTTGTCGACGGAGATCCGGCGAAGACACGATGAAGCGAGCGCGTGAAACTCGCTGGAACCGCGTGCGTGAATCGTTGTCTCAACACGCCTGCCGAGTAGGATGTCCA
>JAGSPR010000516.1 GCA_018262455.1 Deltaproteobacteria bacterium
GGTTGCGGTCGAGCAGGGCGGTCGACGCGCTGTCACGCACTACACGCGGATCGAGCGCGCGGGCGATCACACGTTGCTCGAGCTCGTGCTCGAGACCGGCCGCACGCATCAGATCCGCGCGCACCTCGCGAGCATCGGTCATCCGATCGTCGGCGACACGCTCTACGCCGCGGGCGGCGACCGACGCGATGCCGCGCCCGCGATCGCGCTCCACGCGGTCGAGCTGCGGCTGCGGCATCCGCGGCGCGACGCGATCATCACGTGCACGTCACCGCCGCCCGATGACTTCCAGCACCCGCGCCCGCATCGGTGGTGATCGACGGCGTCGACGCGACCGCGTAAACGCGATCAGGGATCTTCGTCGACTGCGCTCGTCCTGCAACAAGCTTGGCGACCGCGGGCACGCTGGATGCAACCGGGATGCGCATGAGGTCGATCCCAGTTTCCGTGCTCGTTGCGGTCCTCGCGGTGTTCGCCGCGCGCGGTGATACCGCGCCGCTCGCGACTGACCGCTACGGCCACATGCACATGAAGTACGAGCGGACCTGGTTCAAGGTCGACGTGGCCAACGTCGATGTGTGGGTCGACGAGGCGACGCGCGATCGGTTCCGCGAGCTCGCGGCGGGCCAGCGTTACTCCGAGCAGGTCGCCGAACGGATCGCGCAAAGCGCGCTGCAAGCCGAGGACGTCGACGTCCAAGTCGAATTCCTACGCCGCGCCTCGCTCGACGAGTTCCTCGATGCCGCTCGCGACAACCTCGCGCGCGCGCGCGACGCCCGGTACATCTCGCAGGACACGTTCGCGAGCGCCTGGCGAGGTGTCCAGCGCGATTTTTCGTCGTTCGCGCAGCGCGGGTTCAAATCCGGGGACCGGCTGCGCTATCGCGCGCACCCTGGCTCGTTGCAGACGATCGTGAAGTCCGGCGACCGCGTCCTCCTCGATCTCACGAGCCGCGATGTCGGCGCTCGCCGCGCGATGATCGCCAGCTACTTCGCACCGGGGAGCGACTTCCGGAAGGGCCTGATCAAAGACCTGTTCCGCTAAGCAGCTCCGTTCACGCGACGAGCGACGCGATCATTCACCGCACCGTCGTGAGGTAGATCCCGGCCCAGCCCGCTTCCTCGGTGCCCATGCTGACGTTGACGACGAGCGAGCTGCCCCGGAAGCCGTCACGCTCGATGCCCATCTCCGTCACGGGCAGCACCACGGTCTCGCCGGTCTCTTCATCGCTGGCCACAGCGGCGGGGTCGAACACGGTCCCGCTCATGCCGGTCTCGACCACGGTTTGGAACTTTGTTCGCCCGGGCCCGCGGCGGAGGTAGATGCCGTTGGTCGCGCCGGTCCTGGCCTTGAAAGCAGCGTGGAAGGTCGCGTCGTCGAGCCCGTCGTAGACCAACCCGGAGACCGCGACGAACGAGGCGGAGCGCCAGCGCGCTGGTTCGCCGTCGTCATCCTCGGATCCGCCGGTGCCCGGAACGCGACCCGAAAAGTTCCAGTAGACGAAGTCGTCGAAGTCGTCTGCCGTCTTCGCGACGGCGTAGGTCACGCGCAGCCAGGTGTCGTGGACGAAGATGCCTTGGTTGGCGGGAACCGTCGTCGCGAAGCCGTCGGGGTGCTGCGCGTTGCAGTACGCGACCCGATCGCGGTTGCCTTCGGTGGGACACACCAGGAGCAGCGCTCGGGTCTCGGATCCCCACGCGCCCCAGAACGCGACGAATCGCCCGTCGAACGAGAGGCCCTCTCCCAGCTTGTCGAACACCTCGTTCGTCTCGCCCGGGACCTTGTCGCCGATCTTGACGAGCGCCGTGAGCGGCGGCTTCGCACCGGAGAGCGGCGCTTGGTAGATACCGCCGAGCGTGGGAGCCGCCTCGATGTCGAAGCCGGCGAACACCGCCTGACGGCCGGCCGCGCTCGGCGGGGCCGTGGACCCGAACAGCGTGCTGGTGCCGGGAATCAGCGTCTTGGTGTCGGCGATCAGGATCACGGGGCTCGTTCCACCCGCCGGTGCGAGCGTGGTCGCGCCGGGGCCCGGAATCGCTGCATCCGTGAGGTCGCGGTAGTAGACGCCGGTCTGTGCCCCGCCATCCGTGTGGTTGCCCTTGAACACGATCGTGTTGCCGTCGGTCACCGCCGGCGCGCCAGGAAAGACATCGAACTTGATCGAGCTCGTGTACGGGACCGCGAAGAACTCGAATCCGGGCGCGGCGCCGACGTTGCTCGCGCCCGTGATCAGCGCGCCGAACGGGTTGGTGTAGATGCCGGTGGTGCCCGCACGCGTCTCGCTGCCGTCGGGAAGCATGTACTCCCACACCGGCGGGTGACCGCCGCGCGACGCGATGGTGTCGGAGCTCATGTCGATGCGAGGGAACGACGGCGGCTCGACGAAGGTCGTGCCGAGGTTGTTCGGTTGGGGCACGACCGTCGTGCGGTCGAAGACCGAGATCACCGAGGTCCGCGCAGCCATGTCGCGGGCGAAGACGCCGTGCGCCGGCTCCCCGCCTGCTCCACCTCTGCTGCGCGCCCGGAACACGACGAGCTGAGCGATGTTGATCGACGGCTGGTTGTAGCTGTTGAAGTTGCGGGCATCGCTCGGGACCTGGACCCCGTTGTTCACCACCACCTGCCAGGCCAGCTTGGGCGCGACCGCCGCCGATGTCATCGACTCGCGATCGAGCTCGTCAGCGCACGCCGGGATGGCCGCGGCGATCACTAACCTCGACAGCCACCGGGAGTGAAGTCGCTGCACTCGATCCGACCTGGTCTCCAGCATGGCGCTCTCCTCGTGGGGTGGTGAAATCAACGAGGAGCCATCCACGGTTCGTGCCGCACCGGTGCCGACGAACAGGCGATCTCTGTCGAGGCCCTGCCGACGCCAACGAAGTCGATCGAAGCTCCGACCGCGCCCGTGAAATCGTTCCTAATGGGGCGCGGTTTCCGCGAGCCGCGCGTCGAGCACCGGATGGTCCACGGCGCTCACACGAGTGCACGCCGTGCCGGTATCCGGCTGCGGCGATGCACTCGCTGCGCGATTTTGGTTGGGGAGCGAACGAACGAACGGACCCGTGTTTGCACTTGGGGCAAGCGACCGTTCCGAGGTCACCATCCAAGGAGGATCGTATGAAGCGGCATCTCGTCTTGTTTGGCCCCGCGGCAATCGCGGCCGCGCTCATCGCTGGACCAGCTCTGTCGGCCCCGGGCGGGATCCCGGGCGCACCTGGCGGCGGTGAAGAGACCGCGACCAACAACCTCTCATTCCCCGTCCACTTCACGGGCAGTCCGCTGACCATCCCCAGCGATGCGGCGGAGGGCGCCTACAGCCTCACCGGTGAGTACTACCTCTGGGATGGATCCGAGACGACGCCGCCGTGTCTCCCGTCGGATGCGACGTGCACGCAAACCGCCTGGCGGGTCTATCCCCAAAAGGACGCCGATAATGACTGGCAAGCGTTCTGGGATTCGAACCTGGTGAGCCAGCCGGTCACGCACATGGACGTCGGCGACAATTTGGAGTCCGTCCCGTGGCGCACGACCTCGGTCGTTCGTGTCGAGTTCGTGCCGTTCGCGGAGACCGCCCTCACCGGCTTCGAGATGGCGCTCATCTCCGGCCAGGGCATCGACGAGAAGTGGGGCGTCAAGGCCACCAACGCGAGCCCCCCGATCGCACAGGTCGAGACTCCCGGATACGCGACGATCTACGACAGCTGCATGGACCTGACGCTGACCAAGCTCGCCGCGGGCTCCGGGGATGCGAACGTGGAACCGTCGGCCACGCAGTACACCTGGAACGACGCGACCAACACGTGGACCGGCGTCGCGTTCACCCGGAACGTCGACTTCTCCGCCGAGATCAACGTCAAGGGGCGCGTGATCTACGGCTACAACTGGATGCTCAAGCGCGAGGCGATGCCGGCGGGGATCGCCAAGGACGGATGGTGGCGTCTGACCTATTACAACTCGTGCTCGACGGCATCGCCGCTCGATTTCACCGCCACGACCGAAGCGTTCGATCCGACGGCCGCGCTTCCCGATGAAGGCGACACGGACGGCGGTAGCTCGACGCTGCCGACGACCTATCCTCGCGAGCCGGTGATCGACGACGCCCTCGATCTCGTCTACATCGACATCTACATCCAGGCGAAGGCCGCTGGCGGCGGTGGCGGTGGCGGTGGCGGCGGAAGTGGCGGCGGCGGCGGAAGTGGCGGCGGGGGTCCGAACTGAGCACCCGCGAGAGCTCGACGATCCGTCAGCGCGATCCGAGGTGGCGGTCTTCACGCCGGCACCTCGTGGTGCTCCGCCGTGTGCGGGAAATCCGCACGACGGTTTGAAAGGTCCTCGC
>JAGSPR010000210.1 GCA_018262455.1 Deltaproteobacteria bacterium
GTTCGAGCTCCCGAGATCGACGAGCACCCAGCCAGCATCGACGCTGCGGAGCTCCGCGTGACGCGAGCTAGCGTCGATATCGCGATGGGGATCGAACGAGACTTCGCATTCGGGATGACGCCCGAACCGGACCCGGCCCTCTGCCGGGAATTCCTGCCTCTGCCCTCGCCGGCTACCGGCGACGTGGTCGATCACGACCCGCACGCCACGATGGTATCATCTACCGCCGAGGAACCACGCGAGCAGGCATGCGACGACGCCGATCGCGAGGATCCACCACCAGGCGATCGGCCTGGCAAGCCGGTTGCGAGCCGGGCTGTCCAGCGCGACCGGTAGCGCGGTCGAGGGCACCCGGATCCCGATCGATGACCGGAGGATGGCGTGCTGGCCGGTGACCGGGATCGACGGCGGAATCGCGGGGGTGGGAATCCCGATCCGGGCCGCAAGCCGGCGCGCGACGTAGGAGGTCGAGGTCAGCGCCGGATCGCCCTGGCGCTGCGGGTCGAACTCGCGGAACTTGGGGAGATCGTCGTCGCCCCGGGCCGTCACGAAGCGAGCGCCGGTGACCTCGCACACGATCGCGGTGATGTTGTCACTGCCGCCGGCAGCGCGGGCCGCCGCGATCAGGAGCTTCACCGACTCCGACACGGTGTGTGGACTCGCGAGCAAGAGCGCCAGCGCCGGATCTCCGACCAGTCCGTGGAGCCCGTCGCTGCACAGTAGAACGCGATCGCCGCGGCGCAACTCGATGATCGAGAGCGACGGCTCGACATCATCGCCAACGCCTAGCGCCTGCAAGATGGCGCCGCCTGCGCTCGAGGCCGCGTCCTCGGTGTGCCCCGCTGCGAGCAGCGCAGAATGGAGCGACTGGTCACGCGTGACCTGGATGAACGCGCCGGATCGCTGCACGTAGGCGCGTGAATCCCCGACGGTCGCGATGATCAGGCGATCGCCGATCAGCCCGGCGGCGGAGAGCGTCGTGCCCATCCCTCGTAAGGTGGGCTCGCGCCGAGCCATCTCGTGGACATCGTGATTGGCGACCCGGGCAGCACGGCGCAACAGCCGCGCGTACACCTCGGGATCTCGCGTCGCCGGTGTGCCCTTCATCTCGCGCCACATCACCCGAGCGGCGAGCTCCGATGCGACCTCGCCGCCATCGACGCCGCCCATGCCATCGCAGATCACCAGCAACGGGCCGCGCTCGCCCTGCGAGCTCCACTCCTCGGTAACAACCAGCCGAGTGCCGTCGAGAGCGCCGATGCGGAAGTGATCCTCGTTGTGCTCGCGCACCTGTCCGACGTCGGTCGCAGCAGCGACCACGACCTGGAGGCTGGGCGTTGCCGGCGTCAAGCCCTCGCCCGCGCGCGGCTCGCCTTCGGGCTTCCCGCTCGTCACGTCACTTGCCGAGCTCGATGCGGAGCAGCTGATCGCCCATCCGCACGTGATCACCGTGCTTCAGCGGCGTCGGCCCGGTGACCCGCACGAAGGTTCCATTCGAGCTACCAAGGTCGGTGATCTGGGCGCGCTTGCCGTCCCACGTCACCGCCGCATGGCGACGCGACATGAACGCATCGTCACGGAACACGATGTCGCCTTCTTCGCGGCCGAGCACGGTCTCCTTCTCCACCAGGTGGCGAACATCGCGATGGCCGCCGGAAGGCACGATCGCGATCAACCGTCCCCACGGCTCGCGCGGTGGCGATCCAAACAACGCCACCCCGTGCCGCACGAGCGGATGAACCTTGGTCTCCTCGGGCTCGACCCGCTCGAACCGCAGCACCTCACGGCCGACGAGGATCGTCATTCCATCGACGAGCTCGACCGGCGCGTCGGCCTTGCGGTACACGCCGTTGAGCGTGTCGACCGGGACGACCTTGACGGCGCCGTCGTTCGCGCGCTCGAGCCGAGCATGCTGGCGAGCCAGGAACCGATCATCGGCGAACTCGATATCGGATCCAGCGCGGCCGACCACGAGGTACTCGCCGGTGAGCGGATAGCGCTGGCCATCGGAGCCGTCGCGATTGACGAGCACCGCGGTGCCCCACGCGGTGCCGGTCTGCGGCGGCGGCCGCGACGCCTGAGGGCCAGGGGCGATGCCGGCTCGCGCGTCGCCTGCCGCGATCGTCGCGGCCTGGACGTCGATCGGCGGCTGTTGCGCCGGCGGCTGTTGCGCCGGTGGCCGCGCCGCCATCGGGGGGGGCGCCGAGATCGGATGGCTGCGTGCGGGCTGCCCGGGATCGGTCGGCTGAACCGCCTGCATGTGCAACCCGCACTGCTGGCAGTACGCGAAGCCGATCGGGGTCGCCGTGCTGCAACGGGGGCACGTGACGGTGTTGGCCTGCGGGGCCGGTGCAGGGGGGGCCTTCGGCACCCCCACGAAGGGAGTGGCGCCGGCCGGGGGCAGCGTGGGAGGCGGCGGAGCCATCCCTGGCGAGGGCCCGAACGAACCCGGGCTGGCGAACGCTCCCGCCATCGGCATCGGACCTGCCGCAGGCATTGCCGGGCGTGCGCCTGGGCTCGCTCCGCCGATCGCTCCAGGGCTCCGCCCCCCTACCGGCGCGCCGGCAGGGTTCCCCTCGATCGGGCCCGCGGGAGGCATGTTGGACGCGACGATCTGGCGGATGGCGGCCGGGGTGTCCTGCATCAGCGTCGCTGCGACCGGGACCTGTGACGGCGGAGCGCCGGCGAGCGCGCTGCCACAACTGCGACAGAACTTCATGCCAGGCGGGTTCTCCCCCCGGCAGATGCCACAGACGTTAGGCAACCCGGTGGGAGGCGGCGGAGTCTGCCCGTAACCTGGAGACATGGCGGGTGCCAGCGAGCTGCCACAGTTGAGGCAGAATGCCGACCCGGACGGGCTTTCGTGGCCACACATCGAACAGCGCATCGGACCCCTGAAGAGAAGCCCCGATCGGGGGCGAGAACTTTGGCCCGCAAGGGCCGGACACTTTGGCCCGCGAGGGCCGGACGCAATGACGTTGACTCCGCATCTCAGTGTCTCAACAACCTCCGGTCTCGGGAATGGCCTCGGGCCGGTTTGCAACGGGCGGCGCACCTTGCTAAGACCGGCCCGCTCCGTGGCTAATCATCCCGCTTACCGGCTCGCGATCCTCGTCGTCCTGGCCGCCGGTTGCGCGGCATCGGCAAACCGGACCGCGCCGTTCCGTGTCCGTCCCGACGCCGCCGACCCGGGCTCCCTCCAGGGCCCGTTCGATGGCCGCGTCGTCGACGTCACGACGCACGCTCCGATCGCGGGCGCGCTGGTCTACGGCGCGTGGACGTTCGAGCGGGGCACGGCCTTGCTCGAACCCGCCGGCTCCAAGGAGTTCGTCGCCTCGACCGATGCCGCCGGGTACTACAAGGTCCCGACGCTCGGGGGCGTGCCCAGCGGCGCGCGCGTCACCGAGTTCACGCTGATGATCTACAAGCGCGGCTACATCGCCTATCGCAGCGATCGTCGGTTCAGCGACCTCGGGCTCCGGATGGACTTCGCGCAGCACGCGAACCAGGTCCTGCTCGAGCGCTGGCGTACCGAGCTCTCGCACTCCCGCCACCTGCGGTTCGTTGGCTCGGGGACAGCGGTCGCGCTGCTCACGCAGTGGGAGCTCGCCGATGCCAGCGCCGAGCTCGACGGCAAGCGCCCGCAAGGCGACGATGTCCGTCCGGGTCGCGGCGAAGGCACCTACATCGTGGCCGCCCAGCTCCTGACCGAGACCGACATCAAGAACCGCACGAAGTACGACGGCGGCTTCGAGACGGGTCCCTTGCAGGACGAGCCGGATACCGCGAATTACTCGTCCCAGCACTTCAAGGCGCTTGCTCGCCCCGAGACCTGGGACATCGCGATCCGGATGTGGAAGCTCGACGCGGGGAAGGCGCAGGAGCGCTACGAGGAGCTGCTGACCCAGCTGCCGGGGATCGCCGAGAAGGATGAGGTCGGGAGTCGCTCGTTCGTCGCGACCGAAGGCGAGATCCGCGGTGTCGGCTTCCTCGATGCACCCCGTGGCATCGTCGTGCTCATCACGTGCGGCATCAGTCAGTGCTCGTCGATCGACGACGCGACGTCGCTATCGAAGACGGTCTATGACCGGGTGAAGACGTTGTTGCCGATGAGCCTCGGAGGCAAGTGATGAAGCGAATCAACGGCCTGGCCCTGGGTGCTGTCCTCGCGTTGATGCCCGCGACCGCACAAGCGTGGGAGCCGGCCACCACGCAGGCCGGGCTCGCCGAGCAGGCCGCGCTGAGCTCGCGGCTCCACAAGCGGCTGGTCACCCTGGGCTTCAACGGCGGGCTGTTCGAGCCGCTCACGATCCCGCCTGCGGATGCGCCGAGCCTGATGGCCGCGCTCAAGCTGCTGTCGCCCACGCACGGCGCGGTCCCCGATGGCCGCGGCCGCCAGGTCGCCCTCGGCTGGCTCGCGGCGGGTGCCGCGCTCGCCGACGTGCCCGCCGCGCACGGCGCCAATCACTTCTACGATCCACGCACCGGACGCGGCTGGTCCTCGCCGGGACGAGGCCTCGGCAACACGATCACGGACAAGGTGCGCGAGGCGCTCGGTCGCGCGGCAGTGCCCGAGTCCGGCCAGCCCGCGGTCGCCTGGGTCACCGCAAAAGCCAACCCGTTCAACCTCGATGCGTTCCTCGACCAGTACGCAAAGGCGGTCAGTGCGGCCACGCCGGGCGAGCGATCTCGCCACATGGCGGCAGCCCTCATCGCCGCCGGCGCCATCATGCACGTCCTCGGTGATCTCGGCGCGCCATCGCGCGTGCGTGGCGATGAAGCCGCTCACCTCGCCCCCCTGGGAGGTGGTCCCGACGATCTGGGATCGCGGATGGAGCGGGCCGCGGCGCTCGCCTACGGCCGTCTCGGCGTCCCGGCGCCGTCGCGGACGATCACGCGCACCCGGCTGCGCGACTTCTTCACCTCCAAGGACGGAGGTGGCCTCGCCGACCTGATCGAACGCTCGTACTTCTCGCCCAACACCTTGCCGAGGTCGAGCCGGGTCTCGAGCGAGATCAAGCCGAAGCTCGAGCGTCCCCTGCCGGCGCTGCCTTCCCGGCTCAACATCATGGCGGCGAACCGCGACGAGGGAACCGTGCTGCGTGACGCGACGGGCACGTGCCTTGCGCGCTACCACGTCGACCACGACATCCTCTCGTTCTCGATCGAGGATGATTGCATGCTCGAACAGCTCGCCGTGATCCTCCCTGAGGTGGCCGCGTACGAGACCGGCCTGCTCGACTTCTTGCTGCGCGGTGAGCTCTCGATCTCGGTCAGCGATCGGATCGTCGTGTCAGGCAAGGGGCTCGGTGCGGGGACCATCGAGGTGCTCGTCGAGGACAATCGCGGCATCCGCACCCGCCTGACCTCGGCCGCCACAAACGGCAGCAACGAACCGCTCGCGAGCGTGCCGGCGCCCTCGACCGGGGGCCGCCTGCTAGCCGTGTTCCATGGCGCTGACAAGGCCGGCGAGCCGATCGTGGCGGTCGGTGCGATGCCGCTCGCGCACTGACCCGAGGTGAGCTGATGGCGAAGAAGCGTCGAGGGGCGCCTGACGGAGAGGGACTCGAGCGTTTGTTCGGATTGCTCGACGAAGCGCCGCCCGGGCTGCACGATATCGAGCCTGCTGCGAGCGCACTGCCGAGCGGCCTCCCGCCGGAGCTGATCGAGCTCTACTCGCACTGCGACGGGCTGCGGCTGTTCATCGATGCGACCGAGGTCGTCCGCGCAACCGAGGTGACGATGGCGACGCCCGGAAGGTGGCGGTTCGCCGAGACCGACGGCGACGCGATCTCGATCGACCAGCGCGGCAGGATCTGGCGCCTCGATCCGTCGCTCGACGACGACATCTGCGAGGGCACGCGCCTCGATCGCTGGCTCGGCGGTGTGCTCGACGCAACTGCAATGCTCTACGACGGCGACGGTGAGTTTGCCGACGCTGTGTTCGACGAGGACGGAGAGGTCTTGCCCGAGGTCCGCGAGCGCCAGCTCCGCTGCCAGCTCAAGCGCGATCCCGCTGCTCCCGGTCCGCGGTGGAGGCTCGCGCAGGCGCTGCTCGAGCAAGGCGCTCAGGACGACGCGCGCAACGAGCTCGAGCAGGTAGTGGCCGACGATCCGGCGTTCGCCTGGGCGTGGCTCGACCTGGCCCGGATCTCCGAGAAGGCCGGCGAGCTGGCGAACGCGGTCGACGAGACACGCATGGCCGCGGAGACCGCGGAGGCCGCGCAGCACTCGCAGGCGGGTTACTTCTGGGCGCAGCTCGCCCGCCTCGGTGCACGCACCGGCGACGAGATCCTGCGCGCTCAGGCTGCGACCAAGACGTCGCTGGTCGCCCCCGAGCTCAAGGAGGCGCAGCTCGCTGGCGTGCGCGAATCCCTCGAAGCCGGCGACGCCGCGTCGGCGAAGGGGCTGCTCGAGCTGCTTCGCGCGGTGTGGCCGCGCGATCTCCAGGTCCTGGAGCTCGCGAACCGCCTCGAGCAGGGCGAGAACTGACCGACGACCGAGTCCACGAGCGCGTTAGCGGAAGACAGCTTGGTCCGCGGGGATGCCGCGGGCCTCGAGCTCGGCATAGAACCGCGGAACCGTTCCGGTCGCGACGAATGAACCATCGCGATGATGGAACAGGAGGTGACTCTCGAACGTCGTGTCGGTGCAGCCGACGACTTCTTCGATCGCCAGCACCTTGATCGTCCCGTCGGACCACCGGGCCACGTGGACCACGATCTCGAAGGCTTGGGCCACGAGCTCGCGAAGCGCGGCATCCGTTGCACCCGACGCGCCGACGCGAGCGAGCGAGACCAGCCTGCCGAGCGCGGACGGTGCCCCCTCCCCCATCATCGCGACGATCGCGCCATCGACCGAGGAGCACAGCGAGTTGATGAGCGTCATCGCCTCGCGGCCACGCACCTCGCCGACGACGAGCCGGTCAGGGGCGAGGCGCAGGGCAGTCTCGAGCAGGTGGCCGAGATCGACCGTGCCATGCATGCCGATTCCCGGGCGCGTTTCGAGCTGGATCCACTCGTCGCGAGCGATCGCCAGCTCGGCAATCTCCTCGATCGAGACGACCCGCTCGCCGGTGGGTGATGACGCGGCGAGTGCCGCGACCACCGTGGTCTTGCCCGAGCCGGGCCCGCCACACACCAGGATGTTGCGCCGTGCGGTGACGCAGGTCGCGAGAAAGTCGGCCATGCCGGAGGACATCGCGTTCTGCGGCACGAGATCCGCGAGCTGCGGCATCACGGTCGGAGACTTCTTCAGCACGAGGCATGCGCCGCGTGTCGCGATCGGCGAGATGGCGGCGGTCAGCCGCGTGCCATCTCGCATGCGGAGGTCGACGACCGGATGCGCATCGTCGATCGTTGCGCCGGCCTCGGCCACCAGCCGCTTGACGACGCGCTCGAACATCTCGTCCGACGAGAACGCCTTGCCCGAGCCACGAAGCACGCCGTCCTTGCCGACGACGACACGATCGCGACGATCGATGATGATCTCGTCGATCTTCTCGTCGGCGAGCAGGTCCTCGAGTGGACCGAGCGCCAGCGCTTCGGACAACGTCTCCTTGATGAGCGTGTCCTGATCGATGTACTTCGGCAGCTCGCCCGACGTCTCGAGGGTCTCGACGAGATCGATCGTCGCACGCTCGGCGCGCTGCCAGAGATCCTCCTCGTGGAGGCGCTCGATCGGGATCTTGTCGATATCGAGCTTCGCGCGCAGCCGCTCGAGAATGGTCGACTGGAGGTCGAGCATCTTCACGACCTTCGGATCGAGCGGCTCGATTTGCACACCGCGGCGGCTCGGCATCGACACCGAACGACCGATCACCCGCCTCGCGCCGGCACCGACGAGCCCGCGCTTGGCCTTGTCCGCCGTTGCAGACGAGGAGAGCGGGACGACGGGCGCGGGGGCGTGCTGCGCCGAGCTCGGCAGACTGGAGGCAGGCGGTCCGATGTCGGGTCGCCCTGGAGCCATCGCCGGTGAACGCTCGAACTGGGGAGACGGCATCTGTCCACGTGCGCTCGGGCCCGTGCTGACGTTGTCGTGGGCCTCGGGCCGTGGCGCCATCATCGGCGGCATCTGATCCGCAGTGGTGACGCTTGGGCGTTCGGCCGGAGCCATCGGAGGGATCGGCGCCATGATCGGCGGCGGCATCGTCTTCTCGGGTCGTCCCATCGGAGGTCTGCCCGGACGCGCGTCGGCCAGCGACCCGATCGGCGGCATGCTCGGACCGGGACCGCCAGGCTCGCGGATCTGCGGGCCGGGCTCGCGTGAAGCTGGCCCTGGATCGCGATCGCGTGACATCGGCGGACCCATCGGCGATCCGCCGAGATCGCGGCTCGGGCCCGGAGCAGGACGCGGCGGTCCCGGTCGGGGCGTCGGCGTCGGCGGAGGAGGTTCCGAAACCCCCATCGGCGGCATCGCCTGCATCGGCTGCGCCTCCGTTGGTCGCGGCGGCCGTACATCGAGATTCGGGGCGGGCATGGCGCGCTCTGCCCGATCCGGCGGCGCGGTTGTCGTCTCCGACGGCCCATCCTCATTCGCGGCTTCGTCGACGCCGACGATGAAGTCACCGATGTAGATCTTGTCGGAGTCCTTGACGACGAGCGGGCTCGTGATCTTGCGACCGTTGACGTACGTGCCGTTCGTGCTCTTGAGATCGACGATGATGAACTTGCCGTCCTTGAGGACGATCCGTGCATGACGCTTCGAAACGTTCCCCTTCGGGAGCACGATGTCGTTGCCCTGCACGCGACCGATGGTGACCTCGGGCTTGTTGAACACCATACGGCGCTGCTCGCCGCCCTTTTCCTGAATGATGATGGTGAACATTGGCTCCTGAGGACTGACCCGGCAGGGGTGAACTAAGCCCCGAGCGACGGTACTAAGCCACGGCAATCACGGTCAAGTTCGCAACCCTCGATCACGTGCGTCCTGGCGCCACGGGAACCGGCCCATCCGCGGAGCCGTCACTCGGGCCGAGGTGCAAGGCAACCCGTACGTCCTCCCCCCACAGCGCCCACAGCCCCACGGCGAGCAATGCGGCGATTGCACTGATGATCACGGCGTCGTGCCAGCGCGGTCGACCCATGAATGGGACGCTAGCATGCGACGTCACAGCGGAAAACCAGCACTGACCCCGGTGGTGTAATGATGCCCTACATGCCCGCGATGCCCCGCCTGCTCGCCCTCGCCCTCTCGCTCGCCACCCTCCTCGTGACCCACGGGGCCGAGGCCGCGCCCAAGAAAAAGTATCATTTCGAGCTCGCGGCGGTGAACCCGAAGGCCGACCTGAAGCCCGACGTCGCCAAGGCTGCGACCTCGCGGGTGGAGGCGCAGGTGGGCAAGGCCTTCGAGACCCACCCCCAGCTCGTCGGCAAGCTCGACGGTGCGCCGGACTGGAAGACCGCGGCCGAGCCATACCGCAAGTTCCTCGCGAAGCACGGGCTGGCCGGCGCGTTCCTGGTCACCGTCGACATCACCGAGGCCTCCGAGGAGCTGGTGCCCATGGAGGGCAAGCCAAATGCGCAGCGCCTGGTGGTCCGCGTGGCGATCCACATGCTCGGCGAAAACATGCCCGGGCGCACGATGGGCTTCACCGGAGATGGCAAGGCCACCATCAAGCAGGAGATCGGCAAGACGCTGCACGAGCGGGATCGGCAGTTCGCGTGGGACTCCGCCGCCGAGGCCGCGATCGCCGACGCCATGGTGACCGTGTTCAAGCAGCTCGCGATCCCGCAGAAGAAGCAGTAGTCAGCCGCGCGGGCGGGGTGCTCAGTGGACGAAGTTCCCGACGCGGGGCCAGCGGATCTCCGACCAGTGCAGGAGTCCGAACTTGCGGTACGAGAGCCAGATGAACAGGGCCTTGCCCTTGATGTTCTCGACCGGGACTGAGCCCCAGAACCGCGAGTCATTCGAATTCGAGCGGTTATCGCCCATCACGAACACGTGACCGGGCGGGACCTTGTAGTGCATGTGCGGCAGGCAGCTCTCGTCGGGCAACACGTCGTCCTTGGTCACGACGATCTCGCCCGGGAGCTGGTTGGGCGCCGCGTGCTGCTCGTCCTCGGGGCCGACCTGGTTGGAGCAGTGCCGTGGGATGTTGTCGAGCGGGAAGTCCTTGCTGCTGTCCACCCGCTGGAGCGGGCTCTTGGGGTCACGCGCCGGTCGATCCGGATCGTGAAAGGTGTCGTACTCGAAGTCGGCGACGGATTCGGTGTACCGGCTGCAGTCGCGCCAGTACCACCGTTCGTCCTCGGTCTTCGTCACCGTCGTGCCGTAGTCCTTGTCGTCGTAGTCCTCGTACCTGCAAGTCGAGGCCTCCTCGAGGCGGGCCGGGATCGGCTTGCCGTTGACGTAGACGACGCTGCAGCGCACCTCGACCGTGTCGTTCTCGAGCGCCACGACACGCTTGATGTAGTCCTTGTCGGTCTGGCACGGCTGCATGAACACGATCACCTCTCCGCGGTGAGGCGCTCGCAGCTGAAACAGCTTGGAGTTGGTCCACGGGATGCGGACGCCATAGATGAACTTGTTGACGAAGATGTGGTCACCGATCTCGAGCGTCGGATACATCGAGCTCGAGGGGATCTTGAACGCTTCGATCACGAATGCTCGGAGCGCCAATGCGATCAGCACGGCGGCGCCGATCGACTCGACGTAGTCGCGCGTCGTCGACTTCGGCGGCCGCTTGATCAGCTCGTCGACCAGCGAGTCGAGCGTCGGGAGCCCGTGCCGGACACGCTGCAGATCCTTGGCGGACAGCCCGCCCTCGACCTCGGCGGTCGCCGCCTCGAGATCGCCCGCCTTGCCGCGTAGCCCACGCTTGAGGTTGAGCGCCGCCCGCGCCTCTCGGACGAGCAGCGACGCCTCCTTCTTGACCCGACGATCGAGGCTCGCGGAGCGCACGATCAGTCGACCTTCAAGACGGTCAAGAACGCCTCTTGGGGCAGCTCCACCGAGCCGACGGCCTTCATGCGCTTCTTGCCCTCTTTCTGCTTGTTGAGCAGCTTCTTCTTGCGGCTGATGTCGCCGCCGTAGCACTTCGCGGTGACGTCCTTGCGGGCCGCCTTCACCGTGGTTCGCGCGATCA
>JAGSPR010000211.1 GCA_018262455.1 Deltaproteobacteria bacterium
CGCGCGACGCACCACAGCTCGAGCGTGCCGACCTCGGTGACGTGCGCCTCGAGCCGCACCGGCACCAGCTCGCCGGCCTTGCGATCGTGATCGACCTCGACCAGCTTCTCGACCGGATCGAGCTCGACGAGCCCGTCGGAGTCGGCGTCGATCAGCGCACCCGGCGTGTCGTCCTTGCGGGTCGTGGCAGCGAAGAACCGGAACATCGAGGTCTCGCCGACCACGACGCCGAGCTCGTCATCGGGGAGCCCGACGGTGGAGCCCTCCTCGAGCCCCTGCGGCGCGACGCACAGCGCCTTCACGGGGGGCGCGAACCCCGGGATCGCCGGCATCGCGCTCTCGATCCCGATGTAGTAGGCGCGCGAGGTCCCCCCGCGGATCCGCACGCCCTTGCCATGGCGGACCTGGCCGTAGTGTGCCGCGCCGAGCGCGACGGCGAGGTCGAGGTCGGCGCCGACGAGGACCCGGACGTCCCGGCCCGCCCACGCGCGCAGCAGCTCGGTGATCCGGGCCTGCAGCTTGGTCGCCTTCATCACGCCGCCGTTGAACAACACGTGCGTCGGCATGCGGCCGAACCGGCCGAGGAACTCCGCGAGGTGACGCGTGATCCCGGGGTCGTGGGCGTAGGGCAGTCCGAGCTCGCGCAAGCCGGCGGCGCGGCGGCGCTCGGCACGGGCGTCCGCGGCCACGCTCGGGAAGAAGCCGTCGATCAGGAAGGCCTCGGCCTGCTCGCGCGTGATCTCGGCCTTGATCGTGCCGCCGAAAAGCTTGCTGCCTCGCCCGAGGATCGAGACCGGCACGGTGTTCGGCGGCGTGTCGCCGAGCAAGATCTCCTTGGCGCGGCGACAGCCGTGGACGAGCGCGCGTTGCTGCATCGCGTCGAGCGCCTTGCCGAGATCGCGCGTCACGATCGCGGCGAGCCCGAGGTCCATGTTGTCACCCCCGAGCAGGATGTGGTCGCCGACCGCGATCCGCTCGAGCGCGAGCGAGCCGGCGTCGTCCGCGACCTCGATCAGCGAGAAGTCGGTGGTGCCGCCTCCGACGTCGCACACGAGCACGACATCGCCGGGCGCGAGATCCTTGCGCCACGCATCGCCGTTCGCCGCGAGGTAGGCATACAACGCCGCCTGCGGCTCCTCGAGCAGCGTGATCCGATCGAACCCCGCCTCGCGTGCCGCGACCGCCGTGAGCTCGCGCGCGACCGGATCGAACGAGGCTGGCACCGTGACCAGCACCTCTTGCTCGTCGGCGGGCTCGTCGGGGTTCGCGTCGTCCCATGCCGCGCGCAGGTGGGCGAGGTAACGCGCCGAGGCGTTGACCGGCGACACCCGCTCGCCGCCCTCCATGGCGGAGTCGCTCGCTTCGCTCGCGCTCTCCTTCCCGGTCCTCGCAGCTTCGCTGCTCGGGGTCTCGCGCTGCGCACCGCGGAACGGCAGCACCTGCGCGGTGCGGTCGATCGCAGGGTTACACAGCCAGGACTTCGCCGACGAGACGAGCCGGTGTGGCAGCTCGGCGCCGCGCTCGCGCGCGAACGTGCCCACCGCGTAGCGCAGCGGTCCCGACCACGGCAGCTGGAGCTGCGCGGACGGGACCTCGTGCTCGGACGGCAGCAGCAGGAACGAGGGCAGCGTGGGGCGCTGGTCGATCTCGCCGGGCCCGACGACCTGGGTGATCGGCACGGCGTGCGCCGGGGAATCGTCGGTCGCGGTCGCCACCGCACAGTTGGTCGTACCGAGATCGATGCCGAGCACGCGCGTCATGACGAGATCTCGACCTCGGCAGGAGCTATCACCGCACGATCGATCCCCTCGGCCAGCGCAGGGAGCTTGGTCTCGACGACGCGCCAGCCGTGATGGCGAAGCGTGCCGCGGAACGGCGGCTCGCCCTTGGCCTCGCCGACGAGCCGGATCTCCGCGGGATCGAACCCCTTGGGCACGGACACCTTGGCCTCCTCGGCGCCGGGCATCACGGGCTCGAGCGACAGGTGTTGATCGAGCACCTTGCGGCAACCGCGATGGACGTCACGCGCCGCCGCTCCGATGTCGCCATCCGAGAACCCGTCGAGCGGCTCGCGCAGAAAATCGACGAGCCGACCCTCGCGCTGGAGCAGCGCCAGCAGGGCCAGCGCGCCGTCCTTGTGATGCTGCGCGGTCGAGGCCTTGGCCTTGTCATCGCGGCGGGCCTCGGCCTCGATGGCCGCTGCGGCAGTCCCGGCTGCGGCTGCTGCGGCGGCGGCGCGGTCGTTCGGCGCGGGAAGCTGCTTGGGCTGGGCTCCCTCGGGCAGGAAGGCCACCGCTTTGTCCGGGAGCTTCTTGCCGAACAAGATCCGGAAGAAGCACGACCAGGCGAGGAACAAGCGCTGGGCAACCGACACGGGCTGGATCTAATGAGGCGGGGTGGCGCCGCACAAGGCGGCGATCGCGAAAACCACCCGGCGTCCGGCGGCCATCACTCGAAAAACTGACGTGATTGCCGGTAAGTCCTCGTGGATGCTCGGCGCCCACGTGGCTCGTCGCTTGCTGAGAACCGGCCCCATGAGCCTGCTACCCCGCGGATTGGCGATCACCCTCGTCTTGCTGGCCGGATGTGACCTCTACTTCGACCACAACACCGGCGACGACGATTGCCAGTACGGTCCCGGCTACGCGCCGGACTGGCAGGCTCGTAACCCGCAGACCGGCGACTGCGAGTCGATCGGCGGCGGCGACTGCGGCGGCTGCGGGCCGTGCGCCGAGCTGACCATCGCGCAACCCGACTGGGGCGCGTGCTTCAGCCCGTGCGAGGCGCTCGACGAAGCGTCGTGCCTCACCACCGATGCTTGCCGGGCCGCCTACACCGAGGCCGTGCCGGATGGTCAGCCCGCGTTTCGCGGGTGCTGGGCAGTCGCTCCCTCGGGCCCGGTGCACGGCACCTGCGAGAACCTGGACGCCCAGGAGTGTTCGCGCCACGACGACTGTGCCGCGTACTACACCGAGAACCTCGGCGCCGGCAGCGCGCAATTCTCGCGCTGCGCGGCGGAGGGCTTCGTGAGCTGCTTCGGTGACCTGGAGTGCGGACCCGGGGCGCACTGCTCGACCTCCGATGGCGAATGCCTGCCGCCGCCGGGCTGCACCGGCGGGGCTGACGCCTGCCCGGCCGTGTGTGCGGGCCGCTGCGTGCTGGACAACGACTCGTGCAGCATCGTCGACTGCGGCACGGGGTCGCACTGCGAGCAGCAGTGCCACCCGTGCGACTCGCCCGATCCCACGACGACGTGCGATCCGATCTGCCAGCCGCTGTGCGTCCCCGACCAGGCCTGCGACGCCACCACGTGCCCCCCCAACACCGAGTGCGTGCAGCAGTGCGACGGCATCACGCCGGGGAACCCCGGGTGTGGCCAGTGCACGATCTCGTGCGTTCCGATCGGTGCCAGCTGCGAGGCGCTCTCGACCGAGGCCGCGTGCGCCGGACGGTCCGATTGCACGCGGGTCTACCAGGGCATGGACTGCACCTGCTATCCGAACGGCCCGTGCGAGTGCCAGACGCTGACGTACGAGCGCTGTGAAGCGTTGTGAGCCGCTGACCGCGTAACACCCCTGCTTCCGTTCGCCCGGGCACCCGCTCGGGCGTATGCTTTTTGGCAATGGGTGCACGGGGCTCACCGGAGGACGATCGCCCGACGGTCGACCTTGGCCCGCGTCCTCCTACTAGCGAGATCGAGGAGCCGACCCCCGACCCGAACGAGGCCGACACGGTGGCGCCGGCCACGGTGCATTCGCAGGCGACCCAGAGGCTGCCGGCTCGTCGTCGCCAGGCGTCGACCGGGACGTCCTCGTCGTCGCGCCTCGCGCCCTCGGCCGAGACAGCCTCGCCGGCCGAGGCGATGCGGTCCGACGAGCTCCAGCGCACGCGCGTCTTCCTCAAGGTGATCTTCGTGGCCTGCCTCCTCGGCATCGTCGTCGCCTTCACCACGAAGGGCGATCCGGTCGCGCGAAATCTCCTGCTCGTGGGGACCCTGGCATCGGTGATCGGCACCGTGTGGATGCTGATCATCAGCCGCGACAGCGAGCGCTGGGACACCGGGAAGTTCTTGTTGCCCGGCCTGGCGACCATCTTCGGCTCGATGACGGGCGTGTACTACTGGGGGTGCGCGTCTCCGATCTCGGCGATGCTCGTCTACGGCATCTACTTCTTCAGCCTCGGCACGAACGTCCGGCTCATGGTCGGCATGTACCTGGTGGTCGCGATCGCGCACGGCGCGCTCGGCCTCGGCATCATCACCGGCGTGCTCGAAGATCGCGGGGTCATCAACATCGGCGACCTGCGCACGCTCGATCAGGTCTCGATCCTCTGCATCATCGAGTTCCTCTACTTCATCACCTTCTTCACCGCCCGGGTCAGTCAGCGCGTCACCCTTGGCTCGATGACGAAGCTCGAGCAGGCCGCGCGCACGGTCGCCCAGCACGACGCCCTGCTCGCCGAGGCCCGCGCCGAGCTCGATCGCGCCCTCAAGGTTGGCGGGCCGGGGCGGTACACCGAGCAAGTGGTCGGCGGGTTCAAGCTCGGCATCCTGATCGGCCGCGGTGGCATGGGCGAGGTCTACGAGGCGCACGCGGTCTCTGACCGCCGCGAGGCCGCGGTCAAGCTGCTCAGCTCCGGCACGCTCAACGATCCCACCCACGTCCAGCGGTTCCTCCGGGAGGCTCAGACCGCCTCCCGCCTCGACTGCGCCAACGTGGTCCGGGTGCTCGAGGTCGGCACCACCGTCGGCGAGATCCCGTTCCTCGCGATGGAGCGGCTGCGCGGTCATGACCTGGCGCATCAATTGCGCCGTCACCGCAAGCTCGGGCTCGCGGAGGTCAGGACGTTCGTCGAGGAGGTCGCGCTCGGGCTCGAGGCGGCACGCCAGGCCGGCATCGTCCATCGTGACCTCAAGCCTCACAACGTGTTCCTGTCGGAGGACGGCGGCGCGCGGCGCTGGAAGATCCTCGACTTCGGCGTCAGCAAGTCCAACAGCTCGGGCACGCTCACCAAGGGGCACGTCATCGGCACCCCGGCCTACATGGCCCCGGAGCAAGCGCGGGGCGAGGACGTCGATCATCGCGCCGACATCTACTCGCTCACCGCGATCCTCTATCGCTCGATCACGGGCCACCCCGCCTTCACCGGCAAGGACGTCCCCACCACCCTCTACGAGGTGGTCTATGCCGTGCCGACGCAGCCGTCGATGCTCGCGACGATCCCTGCCGACGTCGATCGGGTCCTCGCCATCGGTCTCGCCAAGGCTGCGCACGACCGCTTCGCGACCGCGATCGAGCTCGCCGAGTGGTTCGCGGCCTCGGTCGATGGCCAGCTCGATCCCGACCAGAGGCGCCGTGCCGACGCGGTGATCGCGAAGTATCCATGGGGCACACGTCCCGGCGTGGCGGCGGCCTCGTAGCCATCGATCGCGCCATCGCTCGCGATCGAGCGTCGACATCAAGCGCGTGCAGTAGTACATCTGTAGAGAGTTCGCTGTGGCACGAATCCTGATCCTCTGGAACCAGATCGACGACGACGTCTACGAGCACTATCGCCGTGACGGTCGGAAGGCTGTCGACTGGGATCCGTCCCTCAAGGTGGAACCGTGGGACACCGTCGAGGAGGAGATGCAGCTGATCGTGCGCTCGCTCCAGACGCGCGGTCACGAGGTCTCGATGGTCAACATCCGGGACAACTTCCAGACGCTGCTCGCGGCGCTGCAGGAGACCAAGCCCGACCTCGTGATGAACCTGGTCGAGTTCTTCCGCAACGACCCCGAGAACGAGCACCACGTCCCCTCGATCTTCGAGCTGCTCAACATCCCGTACACCGGCAACCGGCCGCTCTCGCTGTCGCTGTGTCAGAAGAAGCCCCAGGCGAAGGCCGTGATGGCCGCGGCCGGCGTCCCGACCCCGCGCGGCGTCTTGATCGAGAACGGCGTCGTGCCGGCGGACTTCGCGCTGCGCTACCCCGTGATCGTCAAGCCGGCGTACGACGATGCCTCCGGCGGCATCGACTCCAACTCGGTCGTCCACGACCGCGCCGCGCTCGCGGCCCGGGTCGACAAGCTGCTCCGCGAGAACAAGATGGCGTCGCTCGTCGAGGAGTACATCGAGGGCCGCGAGATCCACTGCGCCATCCTCGGCGATCAGCCGCTGCCGCTCTACGAGATGGTGTTCAAGGGCGGGGTCGACGAGCGCGGCAAGCCGCTCCCCCGCATCATCACGTACCGCGCGAAGTGGGATCCCTACAGCCGCGATCACCACGCGGTCGAAGGCAAGTGCCCGATCGAGGACCTCGAGCCCGAGGTCGTCGAGTACATCAAGGGCGTCGCGATGGCCGCCTACCGCGTCCTCGGCTGCCGTGACTACGCGCGCGTCGACATGCGGTTCGACACCACCACCGGCGAGGTCTTCGTGCTCGAGGTCAATCCGAACCCCGATCTCGCCGAGACCTGCGCGTTCGCCGCCTCGGCGCGCGCGGGTGGCCGGAACTACCAGCAGATGATCTGCGAGATCATCGACGTCGCGATCGAGCGCTCGAAGACCCCCAAGGTCATCAGCACCGGCTTCGACACGCTGCTGCGCGAGTACCAGGCCACCCAGGTCACCCAGGCCACCAAGAAGGCCCGCTGATTCGAGTCACGAAGTGTCGGGGAATGCCTCCGGCGCGGACTCCGAGCAGAGCGCGCACCCGCGCGCTAGGGCGGCGGGTCGGCCTTCGTCTCGCGGGTGACAGCGGAGGGCCGCAACGTGCAGCGCCCGCCGACGCAACACTCAACCACCTGTGCCACGCAGCGAACGGCCGTGGAAGCTACCGCTCGCCGTAAGGCCGCCCGCCGCCTGGCGCGCGCGGTGACGCTGCTCCGTCGATGCCGCTACAGCACCTGCTGATCGTTCTCACACACGCGTCGACGCGAACGCGAGGCGGCCGTCGTCGACGTTCACGGTGTCCTGGCGCAGCGAACCCCGATGTTGTCGAACCGAGCCGACGGGGGAACAGAACCACGAACGGCCGCGCGCTCGGCGGTCGCAGGATAGGGGAAGCCCCCGCCGCGGACCGCCCGGTTCGTCGCAGGTGTGAGGTTCGCGCAGTCGGGGCATGGATTCTGCGGGTACGGGGATGCGTCCCAGTCGAGCGTCCACTCAACCACGTTGCCCGCCAGGTCCGACTGTCCCCACTTGCCATCGCCCTTCGGCGACTCGCTGCCGACGCGGTTGGTTGCGCCGGTCGGCGGGTTCACGCAGAAGCCGTCGTTGAAGTTGAAGTAGTTCGCGTACGAGCAATCGATGCCCAGGAACCCCGGTGGGCTCGACCACGGATACGCCCGCTGCTCGCTGCCACCGCTCGCCGAGTAGTTCCATTCCGCCTCCGTCGGCATGAACCCGCCGTCCCAGGCGCAGAACGCGATCGCCTCGTACCAGGTGATGCAGTTCATCGGCAGGCTCTCGTTGGCGGCCGCCGTATCGGTCCACGTCTGATACGCCGCTTTGCACTTCACCGCAGCGATGAGCGCCGTCGTACTGGTCGTGAGGCTCGCGTTGAAGCTCGGGTCCCAGCCGCCCTGGTTTGCCATCCCGTTCAGCGTCCGTGCGCCAGCGCCCGACGCCGGCGGACTTGCCTGCGTCCCCATGCTGGCGTTCACGAACGCCCGAAACCGCCCCACCGTCACCTCGTACTTGTCGAGCCTGAAGTCGCTCACGGTCGCGCCGAAGCTCGAATCCGGGTACATCCCGTCGCCAGAGACGTCGTAGCTCCGCGCGTACGTCCCGCCCGGCACGACCGGACTGTCGCAGCAGCTCTCGGTCCCGGTCGGTCCACACGTGTTCGCCAGCCCTCCGCAGCTCGTCGCCGGCGGGCCATCCCTGACGGCGTCGCTGGCTCCGGCCCCATCCAAACGCGCGTCGGAGCCACTCCTCCCGCACGCCACGAACACCAGCATCACCAGCCCGGCCACCTTGCGCACCAGATCATTCTACGCCCAGGCTCCGACAGATCCAAACCAGCTACGGCTCGACGCGGCCCAGCACAAGGCGGCGCCCGCCGAGGTTCAGCTCGGCCTGATCTTCACCGGCCGTCGCTCGAAGATCCGACGAACCGCAGCGTGAAGCTCAGCTCGTCGTGGCCGAGCGAAGCACCCACGACCCTGGTCTCGAGCGCGCGGTGGCCTGCCACGAGGCGCGTGTGCGCGGCCACCTGCTTCGATCGGTCGACCCACCCCGTCAGGAAGTACTTCATCCACGCGAGCCACTCGATCACCGGCGACGCGCTCCTCCGCTCGAGCTCGCGATCCAGCACGGTCGCTTTCACTCGCTCGCCGTCCATCGCGACCGCCGGCCGCACGCCGACGCGGAAGTACGAGCAGCCGCCGCGCTCCTGGAATGCGTACACCTTGAGCGGGTGCCCTCGGTCCTCTGCCACGTAGTCGAAGCGCGGACGAAGCTCGCCGTCCGGGCGTGGCTTCAGGCTGCGGTCGTACCAGCGGGGCGCATGGCCGTGCTCGATCGCCCAGTTCGCGAGCTCGGCGACCGCGCTCCCCGAGATCCGCACCGACACGTCGGCGTCGGCGGCATCCTCGGCCTGGCCCTGCGGCGTGAGCCCGCGCCGCACCGGCAGGGCCGTGGCGATCCCGACGACGAGCGTCCGGTCCGTCGAGCGGATCGTCACGTTCGCGACCGGGACGTCGGGTAGCTGGAGCCGCAAGCGCGTCAGCTCGCCGAGCCGGTGCAGCAGCGTGGTCCGCAGCTGCTCGTACGCCGTCGTCCTCAGGTGCGCGCCGAGCCGGCTCGCCGCGAGGTCGAGCAGGGGCCTGGGCACGCGATCGCGCAGCTTCGCGGGCACCCAGCGGTTCACGGCCGCGCCGAGCAGGCGCGTCGCATCCGGCCCGAGCTCGGGCGCGAGCGCGAGCAGGTTCTCCGGGCCGAAGCCGATCACGAGCTCCGCGGCGTCGTCCTTGCGCTCGAGCACGGGCCTGACCTCGGCGACCACCGCGAGCGTCGTGATCACTTGCTCGTCGTCGCGGATCTCGATCCGCACCGCGAACCGGAGGTGGTCCGGCGCGCCCGCCCGCAGCCGCACCTCGCGGACGTCGGCGGTCAGCCCGTTCACCGTGACCTCGATCGGCCCGAGATCCGGGATCTTGAGCGGGACGGTGAGCGGCTCGGCGTGCAGCAGCGCTTCGAGCAGTGTGTTCGCGCGGTCGAATGGTACGCGGACCTCGAGATCCGGCTCGCGGTGGGTGGATGCCGCGCGGGTCACGAGCGCCGTGCGCGCGTCCGCGACTTCCTTGCACCGCGAGCCGCACCCGGACACGAGCACCACAATCGCCAGCGCGAGGGTCCGGGACATCGGGCAACGATACTTCGCCTGCTCCGGCAACGCGTGGCAACGTTGGTTCGAGCGTCGACGGCGAGTCATGCTACAGCGAGCCATGTCGAAGCTGCTCGCGGCGCTGACCACCCTCATGCTGCTGTCCGTCCCGGCGGCCGGATCTGCGATCCGCATCGATCTCAAGAAGGCGAACCAGTCGACGTCGCCGCTCAAGTACTCGCTCCGCACCTCGACCGATCACGGGCTCGTCACCGTGTCGCTCGAGCTGCCGCGCAAGCAGGTGCCTCTCGATCACCTGTGGCGCATCTACCTCGTGGTGCGCAAGGCCAACAAGGCGACCCTCGTCAGCGTGCCGCTCCAGACCACGCCCGATGGGGACGTCCTCAAGACCGAGCTGCTGCTCGACCCTTCGGCGATGAAGGACGTCGAGATCTGGATCCGGACCGGCGAGCACGCACCGCTGGCCGAGACCATCTACGCGATCGACGTCGGCTCGTTCCAGTAGGCCCTGGCGGCCTGATCCGAGCGCTCCGCCGGACGAAGCCAGGCGTGAGCGCCCTGGACGGCTTGACACCCCCCACCCCGATACGTCATCTATTAGCCCCTCATTCCGAAGTAGCTCAGTGGTAGAGCAGGCGGCTGTTAACCGCCGGGTCGGGGGTTCGATCCCCTCCTTCGGAGCCAGGTACCTACGCTAGCGAGAACTCAGTCCGCTCACTCCGCTCACTCGGCTCTGGTGGCTGATGGGCTCGGCCACGACCGAAGCTGGTCCGGGCCGACTCGCATTGGGTTAGCTGCTTCGGCGATCCGACTGTCGGTTTTCGGATAGTAGTCCCACTGCCGAGAGGCATTCGCGCTCTTCGGGCGTGACGAGCAGCCAGCCATCCTGCGCGTTCCACGGATCATGGAACGCGAGGCAGTCTTCATCCGGCGCGATCACGCGCGCGAGGCATCGAGCCAGATCCTCCGGCTCGATCTCGCCCTCCGTGAACGGACCGATCTGATGGACAGTGCCCCGGGCTTCGACGCCGATGAAATCCTCGTAGTCGGTCGCGTTCCCGTCGACGAAGCACCGCGTCTTCCTCACTCCGGCTCGCGCGAGCCACGCCGTGATCGGCTGGAACCACATGTCGAGATCCGCGTCGGGGTCGTGATCTGAGTCGACCTCCGCGAGCTCGGGCAAGTCCGGCAGCCAGCGCACGCGCGGGAGTACGCGCTTGAGTCGCGGCGGCGGGCCACCGGCGGGCTCGGGCGGCACGTCCCGCGACAGAACAAGCCCGGCGTGTTCGCGCCACAGCGCGACCTGGTTCGCGTCGCCGCGCCACGCGACATGGTCGTCATCGAACCACAGCGCGAGGTCGGGCCGCTTACGTGCGAGCGCGGCGGAAAGCGCGGCAAGCACGGTCGCGCGCGGTCGCTCGGTGATTTCCGTGCGCTCGCGATCGAGCACGAGGACGACATGATCGTCCGCCACCTCGACGGAGGACGCGATACCGAGATCGCCGACGACTGCCCGGGCACTGTCCGCGAACGCGTCTCCGGTGTAGTAGGCCCATTCGTCAACGCCCGGCAGCCAGATCGTCGTGGCGCGTCTAGGTCCTCGCATCCACCAGCGCACGTTAGGTGCATCGCTGTGGCGCACGTCGTCCTCGGTCGCGAGGTAGCCCATCGTGCGCAGCGCGGCAAGCGCGTCGTGCTGCACGCGGGTCAGACGCGGTGGTGGTGGCGGCCCCGTCGGGATCGT
>JAGSPR010000517.1 GCA_018262455.1 Deltaproteobacteria bacterium
GTCATGGTCTCGAGCATGGTCTTACCCCCTGCGGCACACCCGATGGCCGCGCTCGGTATCCTCTTCATGGCCGCGCCAACATGCAAGTGACCGGGTCACCGTCCTCGCGGCCGCCCCCGCAAGGGGGACCCTCTCCGCAGGGGGACGCCGATCCTTGCTTCGCTGCGGACCGACGTCGGTCGATCCGGTTCGGGCCCCGGCCTCGCGGCCCGCGTGCGGGTGAATTCATCGCAGATCCAGCCACCTGAGCCGCCAGATGTTTCAGCGGTGTGACCGCGACAATGGCACCCCGAATGCACGCTCCGGGTGTGGTGCCCGCTGATCGCATTGCGACACGTTCGAGGCTGCGCGATGCTGGCAGCGTGCGCACGATGAGATCGACGCTCGGGACGCGTTGCTCGATCGGCGCGCTCGTCCTGACGGTGCTGTCGTCCGGTCGAGCGGCTGGCGAGTCGTCGGAGCCGGTCCCCGCGACCGGGCTCAGCGATGACGAGCTGCTGAGCCTCGCCAGCGCCGAGCAGATCGAGATCTTCGACGAGCGCGCGGACAAGCCGTTCGATCGCGACACCGAGATCCGGCTGACCGGCGAGCAGCTCGCCCAGCGTGGCGCCACCGACCTCGGCACCGCGCTCGCCCTGCTCACCGACGTCAGCGTGCGCGATGCCGGTCGCGGCGGCTTCAACATCGACATCCGCGGCGCGCGCAAGGGTGCAGTGAGCATCTTGATCGACGGCGTGCTGGTCACGGACCCGTTCTACGGAACCTTCGATGTCTCGACGATCCCGATCACCGACATCGTCCAGATCCGGGTCTCGACCACCCCGCAATCGCCGATCGACGGGCCCGGCGGACCAGGTGGCGTGATCGAGGTCCACACGCGCGATGCGATCGGCAGCCAGGTCGTCGTCGCGCGGATCACCGGGGACTCGCTGCCGAGCTTCGGGATGTCAGGCACCGCCCGCGTCGCGCTGTCGACACACTCCGCGCTGCGGATCGCCGCGTCGGGGCTGATGGGCGCGCGCGATCTCGAGCTGCCGATGGCCGCACCGATCGGGGAGGCCCGCCATGCCGGGACCGGCTCCGGGCGGTTCGAGTACCGCAAGGGTGGCCGCCGGCTCGTGCTCGATGGCTTCGTCGACGATCGCCACTACGTGTCGCCGCCCAGCGATACCCAGACCAGCTCGATCCTCATGATCGATCGCGAGACCACCTCGCGGGCGTCGATGAAGCTCGACGACAAGGTCGGCAAGCTCGGGGTCCAGGGCCAGCTGTGGGCGCACCACCTGACCCGGCGGTCGCGCCATTTCCTCGATCCGGCGTTCACCGATCAGCTGCAGCTCGAGGACCTCGCAGCGACGCGCATCGGCGGCATGGCGCTCGCGACCCAACCGTTCGCGAAGGACTTCCGGTGGGCCGCCTCGGCGACCGTCGACCACGAGCAGGCCCAGGTGGCGGACATGGCCGGGCAGGTCAGCCGCGGCGACGTGACGATGATCGAGCTCGCGCTCGATGGCCAGTACGAGCGCAAGCGGTTTCGGCTCGATGTCGCCGGCGGCGTCGCGGTCCCGTCGGGCGTCGGAGCGGACCCGTGGCCCGAAGCCAAGATCGTCGGCAAGTACAGGCCGGATCCTGACCTCGAGATCACGACCACCGGCGGCTACAAGGGCCGGGTCCCCAGCCTGCGCGATCGGTTCGATGCGGCCACCGGCAACCCGGCGCTCGGTCCCGAGCACGCGCTCCACGGCGAGATCCGGACCATCTGGGAAGGCTTCCGGTCGGCTCGGTTCGGCACACCCGAGCAGCCCGAGGCGCGGCTCCGGCTCGAGGTCGCGCCGTTCGTTCGCAAGACCACCGGCACGGCGCGGGTCGCGATCGAGACCGGCAAGCTCGCCAACCTCGACGACGTCTTCCTCTACGGCATCGACCTCCAGGCCCGGTTCAAGCTCCACCGCATGCTCGAAGTCGGAGGCTCCTACGACTACCTCAAGGCGTGCCAGCTCGACAGCCTCAAGGGCTGCGGCACCGCCGAGGGCGAGATGGGCGGCGCGGATCCGCTCGACCGCCTGCCGCGTCATCGGTTCGATGCATGGGGCCAGATCTCGCCACACCCCAAGCTGTTCGCGATCGCGCGCGTGAAGTACTTCGGCGAGTCGATCGATCGCATGAAGACGGTCGACGGCTACGCGCTACTCGAGGCCACCGTCACGGCGACGATCAGCAAGCAGTACCTCGCCGTGCTCCGGCTCGATGATGCGCTCGATCTCCGCCCCGAGACCCGCGCCGGTTATCACACCGCGGGGCGTGTGGTGACGATGGTCTTCCAGGGAACCTGGGAATAGCGCGAGCTTAGCCCTTGGCGTTTTGCTGACAGCGAGCCGCGCGGAGCTGCTAGGTTCGCACGCGATGAAGGACCTCAAGATCGGCCTGTTCCTCGTCCTCGTTGGTGGCTCCGCGGTTGGGCTCGGCGCGTGTGGCCCCTCCACGCGCAACCCCGGCGGCGCCGGCGTCGACGCCGGCAACCCCGGTGGCGACGGCAACGGCAGCAACACCGACAACTGCTCCGACCAGGCCAAGCTCGTCTACACCGTCGATGAGAACAACACGCTGGCGACCTTCGACCCGGTCACCAAGGCGTTCACCTCGCTCGGCACCCTCAGCTGTCCCGCCGAGCTGTTCGCGAGCCCGTTCTCGATGGGGATCGATCGCGAGGCCGGCGCGTGGGTGCTCTACAGCTCCGGCGAGCTGTTCCACGTCGACACCATGACTCTCGCGTGCACCCCGACCACGTGGTCCTCGCCCAGTGGCCTGCTGGAGTTCGGCATGGGCTTCTCGACCGACACCGCCGGCGGCAGCACCGACACCCTGTTCATCGCCGGTGGCTCCGGCCCGACCGAGCCGAGCTCGAGCCTCAACAAGCTCGACACCACCACGTTCGCGCCGAGCCCCGTCGGCACCGTGACCGGCTGGCCCGAGCTCACCGGCACCGGCGCCGCGGAGCTCTGGGGCTTCTTCCCCGACGCCACCGCGCCCCGCGTCGAGCAGATCGACAAGACCACGGGCGCCGCCGCCAAGACGTATCCGCTGGCCACGCTCGCTGGCATGCCGACCGCGTGGGCGTTCGCGTTCTACGGCGGCGACTTCTGGGTGTTCTTGATGAAGGACGCGGAGCTGTCGACGACCATCTACCAGATCGACGGAGCGACCGGCGCGATCAAGGGCAACACGCCCACCGGCTCGCGCACGATCGTGGGAGCGGGCGTCTCGACCTGCGCGCCGCTCGTCATTCTCTGACGGGCCGGCGCTCCCCGGCAGTCGCTTGCGACCTCGCGATCGTCTCAGGCGACCCCTGGGGTTGGTTGGGGTTAGTTCGCGATCAGCGTGACGGTCGTGATCTTGCCCGCCGCGAGCGGGATAGGTCCAGTGCCGAGGGCGCCACCGGTCACCGTCAGCATCGTCGTCTGGCCGCCGACGTCGACGTTCGGGAAGAACACCTCGTGCCCGGTATCGCCGGCGGCCCAGGCCGTTGCGGTCATGGCTTGCGTCGTCCCGTGGGCCGCGGTGATCGCGATCGGGCGCTGTGGACCCTCGAGGTGCACGAAGACCTGCGCCTTCGCCGGATCGAAAGTCAGCCCGGCGGCCTGAAACAGGCTCTGCTGCCGGTCGATCGTGAAGTTGCGCCCGCTCCACAACGCACCCGCAAGGATCACGGCCTTGTTCACGACCGCGATGGCGGGAAGCGGGTACGTCGACCCCGGCACGGTGCACTGCGATGCGGTGATTGCCGGCGAGATCTCGACCGTGGTCGTCGTCGCGCTCGGGATACAGAGATCGAACCGACCGTTCGGCGCGGTGATGTCCATCGCGCCGTCGCCCGCCACCTGGAACAACGCATCCTCGATCCCGCAGGCCGTGGCGTCGTGGTCCCAGTCGACGTACTCGCCGGTGAACCGAAGCTGGTCACCGCACGATCCGTTGTCGATATCGACGATCGGAAAGCCGGCATCGATCGGCGTCCCCCCGTCATCGGTTCCAGCGGCCCCGCAGCCGGCCGCGAGCGAGGCACCGGCGACCAGGCAAAGACTCGTTCCCATCCGAGACATGAGTTGCTTCATGACGCGGGCCTATCGCCCGGGCTGGGCAGGGTTGCGGATTATCTTGCGCGAGGTGGTGTCGCCACCACACGGCAGCCGGCGGAAGCCAGCGCTGGCACCCGGCTTGCTGACTGGGAGCGCGGTGACGACCATTCGAACCTGGACGGTGCTGGTGAGGGAGCGCGTGTTGCAGCGGCGGTTGGAGATGCGCCAGGGCCGGGGCTACTTCCCGT
>JAGSPR010000518.1 GCA_018262455.1 Deltaproteobacteria bacterium
GTTGGCCACGGGTGCGATCGATGCGCTGTGGTCCTGGGGGCCGGCGGCACAGTTCGCACCGGGGTTTCTCGCGCGCGTGCGCTTCGTGCTGTTCAACGCCACGATGCACGCGGCCGTCGGCGCACTCGCGGCGCTCGTCGTGCTCGCGGGGGTGCTCGTGATGTCCCACGGCACCCGGCTAGGTGACCTGGTTCGCTTCGGGCTGCGCGAGCACGCGACGAGGCGGGCGCGTGATCCGGGATCGGCGGTCGCGGGCCTCGCGATCGCGATCGCTGCCCTGCCCTGCATCGCCACCGCGCTCTATGTCGCGTTCCGGCTGGCGGTGCCGTACCTCGAAGGGCGCAAGGAACCGAGGCTGGTCGTGATCGTCGCGATGGGCGTCGGGCTGGCCGCGATCGCCGTCGCGTTGCCGATCGCGCTCCTGATCGGGCGCGCGCTCGAGGAGGGACTCGCTGCGCTCGCCCGCACGCCGGCGTTGCGCTTCGTGTCGTCACCGCTCGCGCCGGTGGTGGCGGTCGTCGCGCTGATCGCAGCCGCGCTGGCCGGATGGGTGATCGTCGAATGGGAGACCGCGCGCTCGCTCCGGCTGCGCGGTCCAGCCGTCGTGGTGCTCGGGTGCGCGCTCGCGGTCGTCGCGTGGCGCCCGGCCCGATACGCGGCCATCCAGAGCGTGCGGTTGCGCCCCAGGGTCCAGCTCGCCGGATGGATCGCGCTGCCCGTGGTGCTGCTCGTGCTCGTGCTGGCGACCGGCTCGGCCGGGGTCGTCAAGGCCGCCTCGCCGTACACCGGGCTCGGCGGGCCGATCGCGCGCACGCTCCGCAAGGCGTTCGATCTCGATGGCGACGGCTACTCGCGGTTCCTCGGCGGCGGTGACTGCGACGACGGCGATCCCGCCATCCACCCCGGAGCCCCCGAGATCCCCGATGACGGCATCGACCAGAACTGCGTCGGCGGCGCCCTCGTCACCGACGATGTCCACGCGAAGCGGTCCGCGGAGGACGTGGCGTTCGGGCCCGTGCCGCCCGGCGTCCCGAAGGACTTCGACATCCTGCTGATCACGATCGACACGACACGCGCCGATCACCTCGGGATGTACGGCTACGATCGCCCGACCTCTCCGAGCCTCGATGCGCTCGCCAAGGGTGGCACGGTGTTCGAGCACGGCTGGGCTCACGCACCGTCGACCCGGTACTCGATCCCGGCGATCCTCACCGGCCGGTTGCCGCTCGACGTCCGCTACGACACCTCGGTCGAGGGCTGGCCCGGGCTCGCTCCCCAGGCGATGACCATCGCCGAAGCCCTCGCGCCGCTCGGGTTCCACACCGGCGCGATCACGAACTACTGGTACTTCGACAAGTCCCGCCACATGGACCAGGGCTTCGCCGACTACGACAACGCGAACGCGTCACGTCATGCCGGCGTCGCCGGAGCCGGACCGGAGCAGACGAAGGGCAGCTCGTCGCAGCAGCAGACCGACAAGGCCCTCAGCTTCGTCGATCGCAACGCCGACAAGCGGTGGTTCTTGTGGGTCCACTACTACGACCCGCACTACGCCTACGAGCCGCACCCCGAGGTGCCCTCGTTCGGCGCGGACCGCATGGCGTTGTACGACGGCGAGCTGCGGTTCACCGATTTCCACATCGGCCGCCTGCTCGACGGCCTGCGCGCGAAGGGGCTCTACGACAAGACCGTGGTCGTGGTGACCGGCGATCACGGCGAGGGCTTCGGCGAACACGGCGTCGATCTCCACGGCTATAACCTGTACTCGCCGCAGACCAAGGTCCCGCTGATCATGCGCGTGCCCGGCCTGCCGCCGCGCCGCTCGGCGACGCCCGCGGGCCACGTCGACATCCTGCCCACGCTGGTCAACCTCGCCGGCGGCAAGCCCGTAGCCGAGATGATGGGCCAGTCTCTCGTCGATGTGCTCGGCGGCGCAAACCGTGACCGCACGGTCTTCCAGCAGCTGTCGTACGAGGGCAACCACGAGATGCGCAGCGGCGTGAGCGAGTCTTGTCACGTCATCTACAACATCAGCCCGGACACGAGCTGGGAGGTCTATCGCGTCGATCGCGATCCGCTCGAGACCTTTGACCTCGCCGACACCGACGAATGCGCCGAGACCCGCCGGGCCGTCGGGCGCTGGGTTGACCTCGAGCAGATCCCCCCGGGTTCCGCGGAGGCCCTGCTGCCGACCGGGCCCGCGATCGCGGCACCGCTCGATGTCGATCTCGGAGACGCCGTGCGGCTGCTCGCGGTCGACGTCCCCGCCACCGCCCGGCCCGGCGACACCCTCCAGCTGACGTGGACGTTCGAGGCGCGCGGCCACGTGGAGGCCGGCTGGAAGCTGTTCGTCCACCTCGAGGGGCCCGCCAGGAACTATGTCAACGGCGATCACGCCCCCCCGCGCCCATTCTCGTGGTGGAAGCCGGGTCAGTTCATTCGTTACACGACATCGGTGACGTTGCCCCGCAGCGCGCCTCCCGGCCGTTACACTGTTCGCATCGGCATGTTCAAGGGCACCACGCGCGCGAAGGCCAGCTCGCCACGCGCGAAGATCGAGGACAATGCCGCCGCCGCGGCGACGTTCGAGGTCGTGCCGTGACCTCGAACGGATCCGAGCCCCTCCCCAGCGCGACCATGCACAAGCCGGCGCTGTGGCCACGGCTGGCCCAGATCGCGATCTGGCTCCTGATCGCGTTGCCAGCCCTCTACCAGCTCGGGCTGCTCGTGGTCACCATCGCGGGCCGCTACAGCTACCCCTACGATCTCGAGTGGATGGAGGGCGGGATGCTGCATCACGCCCAGCGCATCCGCGACGGCACGGGCATCTATGTCCCGCCCTCGATCGACTTCATCCCGTACCTCTACACCCCGCTGTATCCATCGCTGATCGCGCTGTTCGGCAGCGCGTTCGGCGTGACGTACACGGTCGGACGGGCGATCTCGATCGCGGCGCTGATCGGCATCGCGATCACGACCACGATGCACCTCGGCAACCGACGCCACCAGCACCTGCGCCGGGAGCCGGTGTGGGGCGGCATCGCGCTCGGGCTCGGGCTGTTCGCAGCGACGTATCCGTTCGTCGAGGGCTGGTTCGATATCGTCCGCGCCGACACCTTGTTCCTGTTCCTGGTGACCGCCGGGGTGTCGGCGATCCCGCACTGGGCCACCTCCGGCGAGGGCATCAGGGGGCACGGCAAGGTCGCCGCCGGTGCCGCCCTGCTCGCGCTCGCGTTCTTCTGCAAGCAGACCGGGATCGTCTACGTCGGCCTCGGTGGCGTGTTCGTGCTCGCGCTCGCCTGGCGCCGCGCGCCGACCTTCATCGGGATGGCAGGGCTCATCGGGCTCGGCGGCACGTGGATCCTCAATCACACGACGCATGGCTGGTTCTGGATCTACGTGTCGAAGATCCATCGCACGCACGACTTCAACATGGACCGGTTCTGGAAGTCGTTCGGCAACATCCTCTGGCACTTCCCGGCGATGACGATCGTCGTCGGGCTCGCCGCGGTGCTCATCGGCTACACGTGGTGGCGCCGCCGAGCGTTGCCGCCGCAGGCGCAGCCGTTCCTGATCTGGACCGCGACGTTCGCGGTGTCGACCGTGGTCGGTGCGGTGGGTTGGGGAACCCAGTTTGCGCACTTCAACGCGTACATGCCGGCGTTCCTGCACGGCGCGCTCGCCGCCGGCGCGGCGATCCCCGCGGTGTACGCGTGCGCGCGCATGCTGTGGGGCGATCGCGGGCATGCGGAGCTGGCCTCGACCGGCGCGGCCCTCCTCGCCGCCATCCCGCTGGCGCTGACCTGCTGGACCTCGCGCTGGGATCCCAAGCAGTTCGTGCCGACCGCGGCCGATGTCGCGGCGGGCGACCACCTGATCGCGCGGCTGCGCTCGATCGAGGGCGAGGTCTGGATGCCGTCGCACCCCTGGTACCTCTACATGGCCGGCAAGACCCCGCGCGTGCACCGGATGGGCATCACGGATGTCACCACCCGCGAGCCGCGCGTGGTGGCAGGCCTCGACGAGACGCTCAGGAGTCACGCGTTCACCGCGATCGTGCTCGACAACATTGACCTCCACAACCGCGAATATCTCCCGGCGCTGCTGCGCTCCTACCGCCCGGCGTTGAAGCTCCCGGCCAACGAGCGGCCCACGCTCTACACCGGCGCGCGGAAAACGCCCGACTCGATCTGGGTGCCGGCGATCCCGGCGACGCCGCCTTCGGGTGTCCGCGCGCTGTTCGACTTCGAGACCCCGACCTGGGGCGCCTGGACGCGATCGGGGACCGCGTGGGGCAATGGCCCCGAGTCCACCGCCCTGC
>JAGSPR010000212.1 GCA_018262455.1 Deltaproteobacteria bacterium
GATGTGACCGCAGCGTTGCCGCACTCGCGATCTAGTTCGCGACGACGAGGCGCTGCTCGCAGGGCTTGGCGTTCTCGTCCTGGCCACGGCCGGGAATCTTCATCGGATCGGCGTCGATCGAGGCGAGCTCCTGGCGGAGCTTGCGGAGGATCAGCTGGTCGAGCTTGCCGCTCGAGAAGTCCTGGTGCGTCCCACCGCACGACGACTTCGGGTCACCGCCGCCGACCGACTGCGGACCGGCGCCTCCGCGCAGCACGAACATGTTGCTGGCACCGGTGAACTGGGCCATCTGCCGCATCACGACCTGACCGAGCTCGTCCATGCCCGAGGCGGCCACCGTGTAGAGCTTGATGCCACGGCTCGCGGCGCGCCGCGCGGCGTCGGCGTACGTGCGCTCCTGGGCGTAGAACTGCGGGGGCGCATCGGCGATCACGACGACCATGCGCGTCACCGCGTCGCCACGCCACTGGAGCTTGTCCAGCGCGGCCGTCAGGCCGGCGTGCATGTCCTCGGGCGTGTCGCCGCCGCCGTCCGCGGAGATGTTCGCGACGCTGGCCGAGAACGCCTTGAGATCCGACGAGAACGGGAACGTACGCGTGAGCAAGCAGTCGCTGCGGTCCTTGTACTCGACGAGGCCGATCCGGACGTCGGTCTGCGCGGTCGAGAGCTGAGCGGAGACCGCCTGGATCGTCGTCTTGACGGCGTCGATCTCCTCGGCCATCGAGCCGGTCGTGTCGAGCACGAACGCGAGATCGATCTGGCGCTTCGCGGGAAGCACCCGCGCGGTGTCGAGCGTCAGCTTGACGACCCCGTCGAGGTCCTTCGCCGAGAACTTCGCGCTGGCCGTCGTGCCGTTGCACGAGGCGTTCGCCGTGAGCTGACCCGAGAGGCCCATCGCGGCAGGGAACAGCAGCGCCCTGCCCGAGGCCATCGTGACGAGGTTGGCTTGCCCACCCCCGCTGACGGTGATCATGCAGTTCGGCACCGGCTTGCCGTCCTTGTCCGCGACGACCAGGAACTGGCGGGCGCCGATCTCGAGCTTGCCCTTCGTCGAGCTCGCCGCCATCCACTTCACGTAGTCGCGGAAGTTCGCGTTGTCATCCCACTCGCCGGCGCGCACGCCGCTCGGCTGCTGTTGCATCGGCGGCCGCGGAGGCGGGGGCGGCATCCGGCCAGGCGATCCGGCCGGCGGCGCTCCGCCCGTGACGGCGGGGGAAGGCGGCGGGCTCGGCCGGCGCGACATCTCCGCTGCGCCCATCGGTGCCGCGGGGGCGTCCTCCTCGCTTGGCACGCTGCGCTTGGCCCTGGAGGGCGCGCCGCCACCGCCGCGGGTCGCGACGCGGCCGTCGGCCATCTCCTGGCCTCCACAGCCCTGGCCGCGTTCGATGATCGGGCCGAGCTTCGAGGTCGCGATCTGGTTGGGCTTCCCGGTGTCCTTGGTGTCGACCGAGGGCGCGGCGCTCGAGACGGCGCACGCGAGGGGAACGAGAGGCAAGAGACCGAACAGCAACTGGCGCATGGTGCAGTCGAACGCGCAGGTCAACTCGTCGGTCTGTCAGCGCGGCAGCCGCGTAACACGCTGGAAGGTCGGTGCCGAGGTTTCCTTACCCCAGGCTCGGTCGTCGCGCAGCTCGCTCCGGCTCAGCCGATCTTGCGCTCGAGCTCGTCGAGGAATCGCGCCCCGTCGGAGGTATCGATGCCGATCGCGTCGAGCCCCGGCAACAGGACCTCGCGCATGCCGGCGAGGAATGCCTCGCGGCGCCCGGCGACTGGCAGCGTCCCGTAGCGCTGCATCGTCAGCTCGTCGCCGATGATCGGCGTGGGCTTGAACAGGTCCTCGCGCACGGTCCCCGCGAACATGTCGGGCAGGTAGCCGCCAAGCCACGCTCGCTGGGTGTCGTCGATCGGATGCGTGGCGAGGAAGCGCCAACCGAGACGGCTGTGCTGGACCTCGTCGGCGAGGATCGTCCGGACGGCCCGACGGATCGCGGTGTCATCGATCTCGTCGGCACCGGCGGTCACCACCACTGCGTTGGCGGTCTCGGTGATGCAGCAGAACGCGACCAGCTCGTAGACCACCCGATCGCGCAGCTCGAATTCCTTTGGCGCGATCTCGGTGACCTCGGGCTCACGCGGCAACGCCACGAGACCACCGAACCGCTCGGAGATCTCGGCGCACAGCCGGACGTGGTCGTGCTCCTGCGTCGTCGCCAGGCGCGCGATCGCGACCAGCTCTCGATCGAGGCCGCAGGTCTCCATCCGGCCCGCCAGACGCTCGAAGCGCGCCGCAGCAGCGTGTTCGAGCCCGGCGCGATACGCCCACCGAGCGGCGAGCTCGGCTCGCGTCTCGTCATCCATGGCTAGCCGGCATGGCGACTGGGGGAGCTCAGCTCCAGCCCGCCGCGCCGCTTCCCGAGCCCTCGCCCTTCTTGGCGGTGACCTTCTTCTTCACCACCGGCTTGGGCTCGGTCTTGGGGTCGGCCTTGGCAGGCGCGGGATCGGGCTCCGCGACCTTCGCGGCCGGATCGGGCTTGGCCGGCTCCGCCTTGGCGGGCTCCACCGGATCCGCCTTCGGGGGCTCGGCCTTCGGGGGCTCGGCCTTCACGGGATCCGGCGTGGCCGGCTTGGGATCGGCGGCCGTGGTCGCCGGCTTGGGATCGGCCGCGGTCTCCGCCTTCTTCTCGCATCCTGCGAGCCCCGCTGCAGCCATGCCACCGACGACGAGAACATTGTAGAGCTTGCGAATCTTGAAGGTCATGGTTCCTGTGCCCTGGTTGGGGAAGTCAGAGGATACAACGGACCTGTGCGCCGATCGGCGCACGAATTCCGGGTCTCGAGACCTGGGGGGGCGATCGTGGTGACCCGGGTGGGAGATCGAGCCGGACCCATGCTAGGGCCACGAGCCCAAGCCGCCACGTGACCTCGGTGTCGTGCAGCGACCCGGCTAGAGGATGATGCCGACGCAGCACTGACTGCCCGCGTCGCACGCCGTGTTTGCGGGGCACGCGGCGCCGCCGGCACAGCTCGTGACGCCGCTCGGGCAAGTCGTGGTGCCGTTGCACTCTGCCGGCAAGTCGGTCTGGGTCTGACCGGGACACAGGATGCACGTCGTGCCGCCGCACTCGGGATTGCCGCACGACGGGACCTGCGTGCAGGTATGGCACTTCGTCGGGTCAGCCAGCACGTCGGCCGTGCAGTCCGGCGAGGTCGCCGGGTTGGTGATGACGTCGTAACACATCGACGGGTTGTTCGGGTCGCACAGGGTGCAGCAGCCGAAGCAGTCGCAGCCCGGCGGGGTCAGCGCGCCGCAGGTGTCGATGCATAGCTGGGACAGCGGCGTGGTCCCGATCGGCGGCGGACAGTTGGCCGGATCGTACTGGTTCTGGCCGATCGGGCAGTCGGCCACGGTCGCCGCGCCGAGCAGGCAGCACACGTGGATATCGCAGCCGTCATCGCCTCCACCGCTGTTGCCATCGAAGAAGCAGTCCTGCTTCACGGCGTCGATATTGTCGCCGGGGATCCCGGTGCTGAACGAGCTCTCATCGTTGTCGGTCGGCCCCGTGCACTCGATGTCGAAGCTGTCGGCGAATCCATCGCCGTCGTCGTCGATGCAGTTCGAGCACTGCGGCTTCGTCAGATCCGGCGCGGTGCAACCTGGTGGCACCAGGGCCGGGGCATCCACGTTGCCGTTGTTGCCATCGCCACCACCGTCATCCCCGCCCGTGTTTCCGGCATCGCTGCCGTTCCCACTCTTGCCGCCGCAGGCGATGAAGGTGAGCGTGAGAAGGGCCAGGAGCAGCTGTCTCATCAATGGTCTCCCTTGAGGTGGGCGAGTAGCTCGCGTGCATCATCGACGTTCGCGCCGGCAGGAAAGCGCTGGAGGTAGTTCTTGAGCAGGCCTTCGGCGCGGGTGTCGTGGCGGTCGGCGGCGAGCCGGCTTGCCGCGAACAGCGCGACCTCGGCCCACCGGGTGGTGCCACGCGACAGCGCGAGGTACCCCGCGAGTGCCGCTGCGGGGTCGCGGACCTCGAGCGCCTGCATCCGTTCGTATTGAGTCCGTGCGATCTCAGGCTGCTCGGAATCGAGCAGGTGCGCGTCCGTCGACTTTGCCTTCACGTCGGACGGCTCGGTGCGTCGGGTGTCGCCACGCCGGGTATCACTCCGCCGCGTAGCCGGCTTCGAGTCCACGACGGGCTCGTCGACCGTCGCGGTCTCCACCACCGCGGGCTCCGCCGCGACGACCTGCGACGGCTGCTGCGAGGTCCAGCGCTGGCCCGCCCGGAGCTGCACGGTGCCCCCGCGATACTGGACCTCGACGATGCCGTGGTCGACCTCGACGGTGGCGCGCTCGTCACTGCGTGCGACCCGGAACCGCGTCCCGATGACCCGCACGACCGTGTCTCCCGCCACCACCACGAACGGCGGACGCGAGCCGCGCGGCGCGATCGAGAACCAGGCCGCGCCATGCTCGAGCAGCGCACTCTGCTTCTCGAGATCCCGGCTCATCACGACCGCGCTGTCGGCGTCGAGCGTGACGTGGGCGTCGCCGAACATCACTGCCGACGACGCGGCGCCCGAGACGACGCGCATCGGTTGACCATCCGCCTGACCAGTGGACCCCGCATCGGGGCTCTCCGAGCCACGGCCAAACAACACGAGCGCGAGCGCCGCGAACGCGAGCGCCGGCACCGCGGCCCAGAGCCATGGCCGGCTTCGCGCAACGGACACCACGCGTGTTGGGTCGCTGTCCATCCGTGTCCACAGGCCACGCTCGACGCGAGCCCAGCTCAGATCGGACAAGGGCTCCACGGGCGGCGGCCCCAGACGGTCCTGGTCGTTCATCGTTCACCTCCATCCAGCTCGGCGAGATAGCTCGCGAGTACTTCATCCTTGGCTGCGCGCTTCATCAGGTCCTTGCGAGCGCGCCACACCCGGGTCTTGACCGCGACCACACTGGCCTCGGTAAGTTGCGCGACCTCCGCGAGCGAGCGGCCGTCGATCACGGCGAGCGCGAACGCGATCCGATGCTTGGGATCGAGACGGTCGAGCGCCGCATAGAGCCGGCGAGCGGCGAGCCGCATCTGGACCTGGCGACGGGTGTCGGCATCGCTCGGGAGCACGTCCTCGACCAACGCGAGGTCGACCGCGACCGGGCGGCGGCGGCTGATCGCGAGGTACGCCGAGCGCGTCGCGATCGTCTGGCACCACCTCGCCAGCGTGCTGTCGCCCCGGAACGACGGCAGCGCACGGAAGATCTCGAGAAAGGAATCCTGGATCAGATCCTCGAGATCGCGGTTCGCACCCAGGATCCTGAACAGCGCGTGGTGGACCGCGGCGCGCTGGGCCAGGAAGAGCTGGCGCTGGGCATCGCGGTCCCCCGACGAGGCCCGCCGGGCCAGGTCGATGTCATGCTCGCGAACGGTGACAGCAGGCGCAGTTCCCACGTTGTCATAGTGGGCCGCGCGCGAAAAAAGTCGCAACTATTCACAGGCCTACATCGGCCGCCACGAACAAACCCAGTGCCAACGCGACATCCGGCACCACGAACACCTCACCGTTGCCTACCAGCTTGGGGTAGGCCGGTGTGCCGACCACGGCGTCGACATCGAACGAGCCCCCTACACTCCAGTGGTCGCCAAACCGGCGACGCACCCACAGCCCACCCCGGAACGCCGCCAGGGTCGCGTCATCGGCACGCGTCATCCCGTTCTCGATCCCGGCAAACGAAGACCGCATGACGCCGACCGCGAGGTGCGGCTCGAGGTCCCAGCCGTGCCGCTCGACCGTCCAGCTGGCCAGCCCGAAAACCGCCCAGTCGGACCACGTCCCCCTGAAGCCGGCGCGATCGATCGCGGTGGTCGTGCCGATATCGCCCGCCACCCCGAATCGCCAGCCGCGCGCCATCCACGGCCGCACGACCGCGGCGCCGGTGGCGCGCGCGCCCAGATCGGTGGTCGAGCCGCGCGTCACGCGGGCCGAGATCCCGGCCTGGATCCGGACCTCCACGGCGGTCTCGTCGGTCGCCGGGGTGACCGGGACCGGCTCCTCGACCGGCGGTGGCAGGCGCATCAAGGTCTTGATCGTCAACGCGGCGGCTGCCGCGCCGACCGGATCGAGCGCACCTGCCCTTCCCGCGCGGTGTTCCGCATCACCGCGCTCGCGATCGAACACGACGAGGTCGCCGTCCTGTCGCCACACCACGAAGCGCGCCTCGCGCACGGTCGCCAGCGTGCCGGCCGCGACCAGATCCGAGGGTGGCTCACGCTGGACGATCACCTCGAGGTGCCACGGCGACAGCGTGCTCGCGACCGCGCGCATGAGCTCGGGATCCGGATCGGCGAGCACCACGCGGGCATTGCTCGGCCCCGCCTGCGCAGCCGCGGTGAACATCAGCAGCAGGACCAGCGCAGCTCGCATCGTGTGCCCCAAGCCTAGACCAAACCGGGGCAACCGCGCGCGGTCCTGGCCACCCAGGCTCACGCCGGCGGTCGGCGCGCGATCGAGGCGCGCGCCACGTCGACATCAGAGAACACGAGCTCGCGGCCCGCGATCTCCTGGACGCGCTCGTGGCCCTTGCCGGCGATCACGACGACGTCCTCGGGATCTGCCATGGCGACCGCGAGCGCGATGGCCGCGGCTCGATCGAGCTCCTCGATCCAGCGCGCGCGCGGGATCGGCGCGCCGGTGCGAACCTCGGCGGCGATCGCGGCCGGATCCTCGTGGCGGGGGTTGTCGGTCGTGAGGATCGCGATGTCCGCGCGCTCGTCCACGATCGCGGCCATCTCGGGGCGCTTGCCACGATCCCGACCGCCACCGCACCCGAACACGCAGATCACCTGCCGGCGGCACAGCTCGCGCGCTGTCGTCAGCGTGCCGACGAGCCCGTCGGGCGTGTGGGCGTAGTCGACCACCACGAGCGGCCGCTCTCCGACGACCTCGAACCTGCCCGGCACCCCGGCGAAGCCTTCGAGCCCGCGGCGGATCACCTGCGCCGGATAGCCGGCCGCGCGGCAGGCGAGCGCCGCCGCGAGGGCGTTCTGGGCATGGACGCCGCCGGAGATCGCGAGCTCGATCGCGCCGTCGAGCTCGCGCGCAAATGCCGACGGCACGAGCACGATGCGCGTCGCCCCGGGCCGGACCTCGACCGCCGCCGCGGCCAGCGTGCACGCCGGGTCGCGTACGGAGTACGTCTCGATCTCGACGCCTGGAGCGATCACCTCGCGCAGCAGGGCCGACGACGGATCATCCTGATTGAGCACTGCTCGCGCCCCGGGGTTGAGTGCCATGAACAGCTGCGCCTTCGCAGCGAGATAGGCCTCGGGGCTACCGTGCATGTCGAGGTGATCACGGGTCAGGTTCGTGAATACCGAGATGTCCGGCGGCCACTGGCGCGCGATCCCAGCAGCGAGCGCCTTCGAGGTGACCTCGAGCGCCAAGGTGCGCCCGCCCCGCTCGACCGCGCGTTCGGCGGTGCCGAGGAACTCCTCCATCGGGGTCGGCGCCGGGATCAGCTCGTCTCCGACCCACGCCCCGACGGTCGTCACCCTCGCCGCGATCTCTCCGGAGGCGGCGACGATCGCGGCGACCATCGACGTCGTCGTGGTCTTGCCGTTCGTACCGGTCGTCGCGACCGTGCGTAGCCGCGCCCGCGCGGCCGCGAACCGGTGCTCGATCGCGGGCTTACTCGTGGCGCGGCTCCCACTGGTTGCACTCACCCGTCGGCGTCCACCCCACGCACTCGTTCTGCGGCGCGACCGCGTTGCCCCACCGGTTGCACTCGCCGGTCGGCGTCCAGCCCACGCACTCGTTCTGCGGCGCGACCGCGGCCTGCCACGAATTACACTCGCCGGCGGGCGTCCAGCCCACGCACTCGCTGTGCGGAGCGGCGTACGCGGTCTCCGAGGTCGGTCCGGGCATCGACTTGGTCGTGTTGCCCATCATGGGCTGCGGACCAGACGACGTGTAGCAGCCACCCAGGTTCATCCCCAGAGCGAGCGCCAGGAACGCGCTGCGATCGATCTTCAGCATGCACGGGTCTTCCCACATGCCCCGCGCAGCTGCAACCAAGCGATCCCCGAAGCTACGGCAGGCTGCGCCGGGTGACCTGGCGCACGCGCGGGATTCGGGCGTCACGGCTTCTTGCGACTGAACAGCGCCGCGAGGCCTGGCTTCTCGGCGCTGCCCGCCGCGAGCCGGGACTCGAGTAGCCGGACCTCGCTCGCCGCTTCGGCATTGCGCGGCTGAACGCCGAGGACCTCGTGGAAGTGGCGCAACGCCTCGCGATCGTAGCCGAGCATGCGCTCCATCCGTCCGAGATAGAACTGCGAGACCTCCGGTCGCGGAGACTTGTGGACCGCGTGGCTGAGGAGCTTGCGGGTCTTGTCGGCCAGCTTGGTCTTGTCGGCCGCGTTGCAGAACTGGGCCCAGGCAAGCATGGCCTGGTAGTCGACGTCGGTCGGCACCAGCTCCGTCGCCCTGGACAGCTCCTCGATCGCGGCCGAAACCTCACCATCCCGGAGCGCTGATTGCGCGCGCTGATAGGCCTCGGCTGCCATGGCGCTCGGATCGTGCGTGATCGTGCGTGGCGAGATCGGGACCCGATTGGACGACGTGGTCCGAGGCATCCCCAGCGACGACGACCCGGGCGACGGCGCGCCCGGCGGTATCGTCCCGGTCGCGGTCCGTGGCGTCGACGCGATCGGAGGCGACGTGGAGTCCCGACGCGTGACCCGGACGGGATAACTCGTTGACTCCGAGGTCCGAGTTCGCGGCATCGCTGGCTCCGGATCCCTGCCAGGCCGCGTGGACGTGGTCGTGCGCGGGACACTCGGTGCAGCTGCGATCGGCGGCGCAGACTCCGGTGCGGCCGGCGACCTTGCTTCACACGCGAAGCAGCAAGCGAGCGCGCAGATCATCGCCTGCAGCGTTCGCGGATCGACCTCGGGGTGCGCTGTCTCGAGCGTGGACAAGGTCGCTCCCAGCTTCAGCGTGTCAAAGATCGGATACTCGCCCGCGGCGAACCCGAACTGGACCAGGTCCCCGGTCGCCTCGGGCTTGAGCGCGAACTGTGTGCCGAGCTGGTGCAGGTCGGCCACGAGACGGGCGTCCGACAGGTTCACCCGGATGCCGAGATAGACCACCGCCCGGAGATCGACCGCGGCCAGCTTCCACGTCGGGATCGCGACCTGATCGTCGACCACGAAGGTGCCGCGTTCGATCGCGAACGTCCGGGCCGCGCGTTGTGCGATGACGCGCTGACGAAGCCGCAGGATCTGATCGGACGAGAACCGGCAAACCTCGGCGAGCGTCTCGATCTCATCGCGATCCGGATCGGCGACGACCCGCCGCGCGATGTCGGCGACCTGCGAGGAAGAGATGAGGTGGTTGGTCAGCGCGACGCGGGCGGCGGCGTCGATCGGCAACGGAGACCTCGCCCCGATGACGGCTCCACGCTCGAACGCGATGCAATAGTCCTTGCCATCGTCGGCGTGGAGGGTGAGCTGGCCGGTCAGATTGCGCAGCCCCAGCGCGCCCAGGGTTTGCCCCCAGGGCCGATCCGTCACCTGTCCACGTACGAGCTCCATGCCAGCCAAGAATTCGCTCGCGGGATCGGGGACGCCTGTCCGGTTGCCATCCTGTCGAGCGTGGCCATCACACACCGATCTGCTTCGGTGAGCAAGCGTCGATTCTCGGGCCTCACGGTGAATCGAAGTCGAAACGACCGGATCCGGAGCAGCGCCAGGTGGCGCTAACCGAGCCAGCGCCAGCGCGCGAGGGTCGTCTTGCCGAGCAGAAGCTCGGTGTTGCCGTCGAGCGCGAACACCCTCGAGCGAGGCTTCTCGCCGCCTTCCCACGTGCCGTTGCTGCTCGCGGTGTCGACGACGAGCATGGTGTCGTCGATCTGGATCAGCAGCGCGTGGACTCGCGAGAGCGTCGCATCGTCGGCAAGCCCGCCCGCGCCATCGCAGCGAGCGTAGCGGCCGAGCAGCACGCCATCGCGCAGTGCTTCGTGGCCGATCCGGATCGTCTCGCGAAACTTCGGTCCGATGAGCTCGAGCGTCCCGGCGAGGTCCCCCGCCTCGAGGTTCCCGATGCCGCTGTCGCGGGGGCCGTGCGTGCGCGTGATGACGCTGCGCCGCAGGTCGATGGAGGGCGAGGTGCCGACCGGCCCCCCCCCCGCCGCCCGGCTCGCGGGCATGCGGGGCAGCGAGCCCCGCGGGAACTGATCGACCTCGTCGAAATAGACGCGCTCTGGCAGACACGCCCACGCATCTTCCGCCGAGACCGGCCAGTCCGACGGGTCGCCGAGCGGGACCGCGAACAGCGCGTGGCCGGCGCAGCGCAGGACCGCGGGCCCCTCGCAACGCAACCCGCGGAGCGAGCGACCATCCTCGTCGGTGAAGCCCTCGGTGGTGCGCAGATCGAGGATCCGGAAGCGCACGCCCTTGTCACCGGCGCGCCAGCTCGTGACAGGATCGAGGATCACGGCGAGGTGGCGCAGCGCGAGCCGATCGTTCGAGCTCAGGTAGAGATCGCACTCGTCGTGGCGACCGATGATCGCGCCGACATGGCGCTCGACGCGCGCGCACAGCCGAACCAGCCCGGCCGCGCGCCCGGTGCGCTCCTCCACGGCGATGATCGCGAGCCCGGGCTCCTCGACCTCGCGACAGCGCTCGACGAACTTCGCATAAGCCCCGACGAACAGCTCGCGCAACCCGCGGGTAGGCGCCAGCGTCGCCGGGCGCACCACGGTGGGGTTGTTCTGCTTGCCGCCGCGGGCTTGATCCGCCCACAGCTCCACCCCGAGCGTCTTCATCGGGCAAGTCCCGGGAGGATCATCCCAGGACGGTACCGCAAAGTGGTGGACGACGTGGGGTAACGCAGGGGCGCGCGGTGGCGAGATCCGCCCAGCATCCGGGGCCACATGTAAGGCGAACGCCTAGCAGGCGCAGCGAGCGAGCCTGTTCGCGGCCACCCGATCCTCAGGCAGGCCAGAGCTGCCGTAGCGCGCCCCCCGGATCGTCGACCACCCGCGAGCTGCGGTCGAGCA
>JAGSPR010000519.1 GCA_018262455.1 Deltaproteobacteria bacterium
TGGATGGCACGCGGGCATGGTTCGAGCTGTTCAACGCCGGGGACCAGCGACGCGACATCGAGCAGGTCCGGACGCTGGCGAGCCCCACGCTGATCGATGTGCAGGATCAGTGGGGGATGACGGCCCTCCACCTCGCGGTGTCCTCGAACTGGCACGAGGCGATCAGCTTCCTGGTCGACGAGCACGCCGATCTCTCGCTGCGCTATCACCGCACCGGCGACACCCCGCTCCTCACCGCCGTGGTCAATCGCTCGGAGCGGATCGTCCGGAGGCTCCTCGGCGCGGGCGCCAACCCCGATGCCGCCAACTACAGCGGGCTGACGCCGCGCACCGCCGCCGAACAGTTCGGGATGGGACGCCTGTTCGTCGACGTCGAGCCGGGTCCCGAGGAGTGGCCCGCCTGGCGCGTCCAGAACGCGGAGCACCTCGCCGACTACTACTACCCGGGGTTCGAGATCCCGTCGCGCGCCGAGCGCGAGGCGCTGGCCATCGGCCAGATCATCGAGGTCCACGTCCACGGGCCGCGCCAGCCGCGCGTTCGCGCCCGGATCATCGGGCGCAAGGGTGCCGGCCCCGCGACGCGCTACGTCGCGCGCGTCGATCCCGATCAGGACATCAACCTGCCGTCGGGTGTGAACGATCTCGAGATCGCGCCCGAGCACATCGCGACCCTGATCGCCCGCCGCTCCACCATCGGGTGAGCACGCCCCTCAACGACGACCACCAGGGTTCCCGCACACGCCCGTTCAACGTAGGTTCCGGCCATGGCACTCGACCCCGGCTTCGTCGCCGACTGTCCGTACGCGCCCGACGCGCTGCTGATCGACGACATCGTGTCGATCGATCGGTCGACCAGCACGATCGTCGCGCGCATGCCGACCTCGGAGCACCTCCCGATCACCCGCGACCAGCGGGTCCACCCGGAGCGCCACCCGCGCCACGTCTCGGGCGGGCTGATGATCCACGCGACCGGGATCATGGGCTTCGCGCACGCATACCACGTGCTCGACCTGCGCCACGCCGAGGGCTGGACCGGCTATGGCACGCACATCCACGAGGGCCGGTTTCGCCGGATGGGACGGATCGGCGAGCCGCTGCTGCTGGCGTGCACCGCGACCATGGTCCGCCGGATCAAGGGCACGATCGTCGCGCGCTACCAGTTCCGGTTCAGCCAGGCCGACGACCGGGTCTACGAGGGCGATCACACGGCGATGTTCACCCGCGCGTGACGCCCGCGCGGCGTCCGGCTGCGCGCCCGATCACGGCCGGGCCAGCTCGTGATGCCCGTGCCTGCCGATCCGGGTGACCGACGTCGCCTGCGGTCCCTTGTCCCCCGGCGCCTCGGTGAACCGGACCTCGTCGCCGACCGCGAGCGGTTCGGGATCGAGCACGCTGTTGCGATGGAAGTAGAGACGTCGCGCCTCGGCCTCGAGGTAGCCCCACTCGCCCTCGGCATCGACGTAGGTGACGCGGCCGTGCTCGGGCTCGACCCGCGTCTTGACGTCCTGCCGCATCTTGCGTGCGTGGTCCTCGAGCTGTCGTCGCGCCGCCGTGAACGCGTCGCGGATGGCGACATAGGCGTCCTCGTGCGCGCCATCGAGCGGATGATCGTGGCTGACCACGATGTCCGGGCCGGGAACGCCGAGCTTCACGTGGACGCGAACTTGCTGACCGTGACGCTGATGCTTGTGCGGGCGCTCGATGATGACGTCGCAGCGCTCGATTCGATCGTAGACATGCTCGAGCTTGGCGAACCACTCGCGGATGAACGTGTCGAGCGAGGGAGTCGAGGCCATGTCGCGAAAGGAGATGTGCAGCGGTGCCGGCATGAACCCTGCTGTTGCATGGACCACGCCGTCGAACCGCACCCCACCCAGGTCATCCATTTCGCGCACCGATTGCGTCCCGCCGCGAAGCGTCGAGGATCTGTGCGACGACCTCGTCGGGCACCTGGTGAAAATCCTGGTACCAGAGCCCGATCGCGTACAGGTCATCGGGGCGATGCAGGCACACGACCTCGTCGACCTCGCCCCGCAGGGCATCGAGCACGTCGGGGGACGCCACCGGCACTGCCAGCACGAGCTTCGATGGACGCCGTCGCCTGATCGCGCGGATCGCCGCACGCATCGTGCCCCCCGTCGCGATCCCATCGTCGACGAGGATCACGACACGATCGCGCAGCTCCGGTAGCGGTCGATCCCCCCGAAACCGCGCAACGCGGCGACCGATCTCGGCCATCTCGCGGCGCGCGATCGAGATCAGCTGTCCGCGGCTGACGCCGACGAGCTCGATCAGGGAGCGATCGAGCACGACCGCGGGCCCCTCCGCGATCGCACCCAGGCCGAGCTCCGGCTGGAGCGGGGCGCCGAGCTTGCGCACGACCCACACGTCGAGCGTCGCGCCCAGACCGCGTGCGACCTCGTCCGCAACGGGAACTCCACCGCGCGGCAGACCGATCACGATGGCGTTCTTACCGGCGTGATGAAGGAGCGCCCGCGCGAGATCGCGGCCGGCGGCGCGTCGATCGGGAAACAACCGCGAGCTGGAACCTCGCTCGCCGAGACTCGTCCATGCATGCGGCATGGTCATCGACCGCTGCAACGATGGGACCGCACCGCGTGATCGGCGACCGCGAATTTCTTGCGCGGCACGGACCTTGCTCACCCGAGAGCATGGCGAGCTTCGAGAACCTCAGCTTGTTCGCACTCGGCCCGAGCGAAGCCCTCGGCCGCGCAGTCGCCGCGAGCTACGGCATCGAGCTCTCACCGTTCGAGCTCCGGACGTTCGAGGACGGCGAACACAAGATCCGATCGCTCGCGAGCGTGCGCGGGCGCGATGTCTACGTCGTGTGCTCGCTGCATGGTGACGCGAGCGAGAGCGTCAACGATCGCCTGTGTCGGCTGCTGTTCTTCGTCGGCTCGCTGCGCGACGCCGGCGCCGGCCGCGTGACCGTCGTCGCTCCCTACCTGTGCTATGCGCGCAAGGATCGACGCACGAACCCGCGCGATCCCGTCACCACGCGCTACGTGGCCCAGCTGATCGAGGCGGCCGGCGCACATCGGATCGTCACCGTCGACGTCCACAACCTGGCAGCCTACGAGAACGGGTTCCGGATCGCGAGCGAGCACCTCGAAGCGAGATCGCTGTTCGTGGAGCGCTGCCAGGCTCTCGGCATGCGCCGGATCGCCGTGGTCTCGCCCGACCCAGGCGGCTTTCATCGAGCCGAGGCGCTCCGCGACGACCTCGAGCACGCGACCGGCACGACCGTCGAGCTCGCCATGCTGGGCAAGCACCGCAAGGGCGGGGTCGTGCGCAGCGAGGCGTTCGTCGGTGATGTCGAAGGACGGATCGCCGTGATCGTCGACGACATGATCGTCACCGGCACGACGCTCGTGCGGGCCGCCGAGGCATGCCGCAAGCGGGGCGCGACCGCGGTCCACGCGATGGCGACGCACGGCATCTTCACCGACGCCACGGGTGGGGTCCTCGCGACGCCGTTGATCGAGAGCATCGCGATCACCGACACCGTGTCGCCCGAACGGATCGATCTGGGACCCGCGCGCGGCAAGCTCTCGGTCCTCCCGATCGCCCCCCTCCTCGCGCGCGCGATCAGCACCCTGCATCACGAGCGCTCGATGGCGGAGCTCTCGCAGCGCGCGCCCGCGCGCTGACGAGCTCCTCGCGGCATCCGAGCTTCTGGCGATCGCGCACGCCACGCGCATCGAAGCAGCAATCGCGCGAGTCCTGCGCGCAGAGGTCACGATGGCTGTCAGCCTCGAGGCCGTCACCGGCCGCCCGTGGCACGTCGCCCCGACGCCCCGTGAGCGGGGTCGCCGGTGGTCCCGGACTTGCTCGGGAAGTCACGGTTGTATGGTGACCTTGTTCCTGTGCGGCGACGTGATGCTTGCGCGCGGCATCGATCAGATCCTCGCCGAGCCGTGCGACCCGGTGCTGTACGAACCGCACCTGGTCGACGCACGCGAATACATCGACATCGCCGAGGACGCCTCCGGCGTCATCCCCCGTGGCGCTCCCGCGGACTACCCGTGGGGCGATGCGCTCGCCATCCTCGACGCCGCACGCCCCGACGCACGGATCATCAACCTCGAGACCAGCATCACGCGTCGAGGCGAGCACGATCCCGAGAAGCGGATTCACTACCGCGTCAGCCCCGAGAACGCCGCGTGTCTCGCCGCCGCGCACGTCGACGTGTGCACGCTCGCGAACAACCACGTGCTCGACTGGGGACAGCCAGGGCTGTTCGACACGCTCGACACCCTCGACCGCCTCCACATCCGTCGCTGCGG
>JAGSPR010000520.1 GCA_018262455.1 Deltaproteobacteria bacterium
GCCCGAGCCCGAGCCCGGGCTCGGGCTCGATCAGCGGTCATGGGAGGCCGGGAGCGAAACCGTTCGGAAACGTCGCGGAAACGAAACCGACCGCCGGTGATCGAAAGCGTCGGTTCATCGTGAGGACGCATGCACGCGAACCGAGTCTTGGTTACATTCTCGTCCCGTGAAGAAAATCCGCGCCGAGTACATCTGGATCGATGGTCAGAAACCGACTGCCAAGCTGCGCTCCAAGACGAAGATCGTCGAGGGGCCGATCAAGAAGCTGGAGTCACTTCCCGATTGGGGCTTCGATGGCTCGAGCACGAGCCAGGCCGAGGGTCACTTCAGTGACTGCCAGCTCAAGCCGGTCAAGATCATCCCCGATCCCCTGCACGACGACGACGACATCCTCGTGCTCTGCGAGGTGCTGAACGCCGACGGCAGCATCCATTCCAGCAACACGCGCGCACGGCTGCGCGAGGTCTCCGCGAAGTACTCGGACCACGATACCTGGTTCGGCATCGAGCAGGAGTACACGTTCTTCGACGGTAACAAGCCGCTCGGCTGGCCGGAGCGTGGCTTCCCCGCGCCGCAAGGTGGTTACTACTGCGGCGTCGGCAGTGACGAGGTGTTCGGCCGCGACGTTGTCGAAGCGCATGCCGTGGCGTGCATCCGCGCCGGCCTCGCGATCGTCGGCACCAACGCCGAGGTGATGCCCGCGCAGTGGGAGTTCCAGCTCGGCACGCTGTCGCCGGTCGACATGGGCGATCAGCTGTGGCTCGCCCGCTGGCTGCTGTACAGGATCGGCGAGGAGTACGGTGTCAGCGCGACGCTGCACCCCAAGCCGATCAAGGGCGACTGGAATGGCGCCGGCGCGCATACCAACATCAGCACCAAGGCGACCCGCGCCGATGGCGGCATGAAGGCGATCGAGGCCGCGTGCGAGAAGCTGCGCAAGCGCCACGAGGAGCACATCAAGGTCTACGGCGCGTTCAACGAGGAGCGCCTCACCGGCAAGCACGAGACCTGCAGCATCCATCAGTTCCGCTACGGCGTGAGCGATCGTGGCGCGTCGATCCGGATCCCGATGGCGGCGGCCAATGCCGGCAAGGGCTACTTCGAGGATCGCCGGCCCGCCGCGAACATGGACCCGTACGAGGTCTGCGCGATCCTGGTCGAGACGATCTGCGCCCCGTAGCCAGCTTCGCCCGAGCTAGTTTCGATACAGCGCCACCCCGATCGTGATCCCGGCTCCTGCCGTGACGAACAGCGAGTGGCGTGCGACGGCGAACCGGCGCGACCGGATCGAGGCCTCGAGGGCCGCGATCGGGCCCGCCGTGTGGGCCGCCACGAGCTCCGCCCGGACCTCTGGCACTCGATCGGTCGGGATGCCGAGCCGGCGAGCGACCTGGGTGCCGAACCCGCGCGGGTACTGGCTCGCGAGCACGAGGTCGATGTCGTCGGCCGTGAGGCCCGCGGTGGCGAGCGTCGCGCCGACCACCTCGGCAGCGCGCTCGACGCAGCACGACGCGAACGCGGGTGCCTCGTAGACTTCGAGGACGTTGCGACCGCGGTGCGCGAACCCGGCTTCGGGGTCCCACCGCAGCCGCGTCTCGAACAACGTCGCATGCTCCGGAAACGTCCGGAGCTCGAACCGCTGGAAGCCGCCATCGCCATCGATGTGGGCCAGCAGCACGGCGCCACCGGCGGGGGAGAACGGAAACTGTCGCGACGTGCGCGGCGACGGATCGGCGTCGGCGGCGACGACCATCCCCAGCCGCGCGCTGCCGTGACCGACGAAGCCGTCGATGAGCTGCGCCGCCGTGATGACGCCGCACGCACCGTTGAGGACGTCGAACGAGAACGTGCCGTGGTGGCCCATGTGCACCGGTCCGCCGAGGTTCGCGCCGATGTCCTCCTGGATGATCGACGCGAGCGCCGGTTCGGCCGTGTTGCGATCCTTGTAGATGCCAGCATTGATCAGCAGGTCGAGCTCGTCGGCACGGTGGTGCGCTCGCTCCAGGCACGCGCGCGCGGCGGCGTCGGTCAGGTGCAGCGCGCCGCGCCCGAACAGGCGGCCTCGCCGGAAGGAGGTGGCGGCGGATTCAATGCGGGTGCCCATGGGTGGTCTCCAGCTCGTCCATCACGAACAGCACGACTCCGATCTCGAGGCCGGAGGCGACCGAGAGGAGCAAGACCTTCTCGCCGGGATGGATCCGGCCCTCGGTCAGGTAGCGGTGGAGCGCGAGGAACAGGGTCGTCGAGGCGGTGTTGCCGTACTCGTCGACGGTCACGACCGTATGTTTGGGCCCCTCGCCCAGCTGCTCGGCGAGCACGCGCTCGCCCGAGCGGATCGCGCGCACGGAGGTCTGGTGTGGGATCAACCAGTCGACCTCTCCCAGCCGGGCGCCGGCCTGCGCGAGGATGTCCTCGATCAGGGGCGGCCCCTCCGACATCGCGACCTGGTGGATCTTGCGAGCACGCGTGAACATCCGCGCGCCGGGCCTGTGCCCGGCCGGCATGCCGAGGCAGAGCCGGCTGTGCTCGGCGAGCGTCGTGAAGCCGGCGAGCACGATGCCGGGCGTCCCCTCGGGCGCGCGCTCGACGATCACCGCCGCGCCTGCATCGCCCAGGGTCAGCGATGCGAGCTGGAGGCTGAGGATGCTGCGGATGTTGTGCGCCGCGTTGGTGCCGAGCCCGGTGATCTGCTCGCCGCTGACGACCATGCCGCGCCGGATCACCCCGCGCCGGATCATGTCGTTGAGCAGGAACACCCCGGTCAACATGCCCGCGCACGCATTGGACAGATCGAAGCTGGTGGCGGCGGGGGCGCCGATCGCCTGCTTGATCGAGAGGCTCAGCGGAGGCTCGAACCGGTGCGTGGTGCCGTCGACGTAGTGGGTGATGCTCGTGCTGATCACCATGTCGAGATCGGCGCCGGTGTAATGCGATCGACCGAGGCAGTCGCGCGCGGCACCGATCGCGAGCGAGAGCGAGGTCTCACCCGGTCCGCACATGCGGTGCTCGCGGATCCCGGTGAGCCGCTCGAGATCGATCTTGGTGTGGTGGCGCGTGCCCGCCATCAGCTCGCGGGTGGTCACGCGCCGCTCCGGCAGGCTCTTGCCGAGGCTCTCGAACCGCGCCACGAACGGCGCGTCAGCGGCGTGGCCCGCCTCTGCCAGCATCCAGGGAGTCATGGCCGGTCCTCCTTGACGTGGGCTTGGGGCATGCGGGCTCGGAACACGCGCCCCTCCGCCACGCGATGTACACGATGATCGAGCGCTTCATTCATCGCCTCGAAGCCTCGCCGGGTCTCGCGCGCGAGCAGCCGCGCGGCGAGCCTGGGCACCAGGCCCGAGAACGTCTCGTGCTGGGAGAACCGCACCCGCCCCGCGCCGAGCGGCTCGATCGTGAACGAGTGATCGCCCCGCGCGAGCCACGACGCGAAGACTCGTCCGCGCCAGCGCAGCACGCGGTTGTCCTCGCGCACGAGCACGGTGGCGTGAAACCTCAGCGGCACCCCGAGGCTCGGGTGGACGTGCAGGTGGATCGTTTCGCCCACCCGGGCCTTGCCCCGCGCGTCGCGGATGAACGGATTCCAGGCGCGGAACTGATCGAGATCGGTGAGCACGGACCACACCGCCTCGGCCGAGGCCTCGATCTCTCGTTCGGCTGTGATCTCGATCATGTCGATGGTCCGGGGTGATTGCCGAGCAGCCCACGCTTGAGGTCCCCGCTCGGCGGCTTGGGTCCGAGCCAGATCGAGAACAGCGAGCGCGTGAAGTCGACGTTGTTGATGACGCCCTTGCCGACGCCGTTGACCTCGACGGTCACGCCCTGGCCCGGCACGTAGGTGAACACGAGGGTGTCGCCCTTGCGGAAGCTCGGCATCCAGCCGTTGAGCTGATCGATCAACGGCTTGATCGACGCGACCGGCACGGTGGCGTTGTTCTTGAAGCCATCGGTCCACGCCTTGACGATGTCGTCGTGTCCGACGTTGCGTACGAACCGCAGCACGAGCTGCTTGACCTCATCGCTGGCGACCAGGCGACCCGGGTTCGACGACACGTGCTCCACGTAGAGCCCCGCGACGTAGACGTCGACCTTGAAGAAGGTCGCCTCGCGCAAGCCCATCCCGTTGAGCGTGAGCGGCCGGGTGGCGACCGTGACGGTGTCGGGCATGGTGACGCCGGCCTTCTTGCCCGCCGCGGCCGGACCTGCCGTGGTCGTGACCGTGGCGATGAGTGACATCAGAAAGATCACGAGGCGCATGACATCCTCCTTCTTGGGTGTTCGGTCATAAGGGCAGC
>JAGSPR010000213.1 GCA_018262455.1 Deltaproteobacteria bacterium
ACGACCCTGGCGATCCTCGCCACCCCGCCGCGGTCGAGACCCAACGCGCCTGCTACGGCGCGAGCATCGCGTCTCGATCGTCGGGCGCCCGCGCCGGCCCGAGCCGGTTCAGCTGCTCTGACTTTTGCGCGTACAGGACGGACCGAAAGTGCAGACGCAGCGACGTCGAGAGCGGTACCACCTTCACGGCATCCTTACACTCGTTGCAGTACGGCACCGGAATCCAAAACTCGCCGTGCCCGCCGGTCTGCACGAACCCCACGCCGGTCGCCGCCCCGATCGCGAGTCCCACGGCGGAGGCAAGGATGTTCTCGAGGTGCTTCGAGTCACGAATCAGCATCTCGTCGATGCGCGTGGCGGGCTTGCAGCACAGCGAGCATGCGTCGGGGAATCGAAACGATCCGAGCGCTGCGGTCGGCACGTCGATCTTGAACTCGTACCGAGCGGCGACGTAGTCGCTTGCGAGCGCCGTGATGTGCCGGGCACGCGTCATCACGTACATGCCGCATGCCTTGCACCGGGTGATGCCGCCCTCTTGATCGATGGCGACCAACTTTGCCTGACAGCCGGGGCAGCTCGCGAACTTGCCGAACAGCGCCGCGCCCGTCGCCGTGACCGCGACGAGCCCGCCCACCACGACGCCGGTCCAACCGACGATCGGATGGCCGCCCGCTCGGAGAACATACCCGCCGTACGCGGCGGCAGCGCCGACCACCGCCATCCCGATGGCAAACTTGATCTCGCCCCGATCGCGCTTCAATCTCGTCATCGTCGGGACGATTCTAATCCCGGGCGGCCCTGATCCGCAGGATGTTTCTCATCGTCGCAGCGAGGCGGGCGCGGCAGCGAGGCGGGTGCGCTACTCGACGAGCGAGCGATAGCGCGTCGGACGGCGATCGCGGAAGAACCCCATGCTCGCGCGAACGCGGCGATGCTGTGCGAGAGCGAAGACGCTGCCGACAGGAAACCGCCCAGTCGTCCGCCCGAACCGGAACCGCAGCTCACGTTGAACGTGACGAAGTCGATGGCCGGCGAGCGCAAGGTCGTCGGCATCGACAGATCTGTAGGACCGGCCGGGGACCAATTCGCGCGGGAGTGACGTCGACTGCTGCGGCGTCACCGAAGGGATTGTGGTTTGTCAGGTGATTCCTTGACACGAACGAACCATCGCAATACTTCGTCGACATGCGCATTCTTGTGAGCTTGGTGTTTGTTGCCGTGACCGGGCTCAGCGGTTGCGGTGGGCACGTCAAACCAGCGGTCGGTGGCTCGCAAACGGTGCTGCTCCCCGCTCGCCCCGCCGACTGCGAGCTCGAGCTCGTCACGGTCCAGCCCGAGGACATGGCCCCGGGCGCGCGCTTCGGAGCCGGTGGCCAGTACCAGATGATCGGGGTCGTCTCGCTCGGCCTGCAAAAAGGGACCGACGTGATGTCGTCCGAGGTGCGGAAGCTCGTCCGTCCGAAGGCGTGTGGATACGGTGGTGAGGTGGTCTCGCTCTTGGCAACCGGGGACAGTGGCCACTACCAGATCTCGGGCCACTCGATCCGCACGGTCGCGCAGACCGACGTGGTGTTCACCGTCTGGGGACCACGCGCAACCACGACGTCGGCGCCGCAGCGCTTCTGATCGACGAGACCGGTCTCGACGTTAGTGATGCTGGCGATCGAGGCGTGGGCTGGTCGCAGGGCGCGCGCGTAGCCTTCGATCTTGGTTCGCTGTGCATCGGAGAGGTGCGGAGCGGGGCGCGCGGGGTGGAGTAGTGGAGGTTGAGCCTGGAGCCGGGCTCGATCTGCTTGCCCAGCCCGTCGGGGAAGTCGGAGCCGAGCAGGTCGCCGCCGAGCGCCTGCGATCGTACGAGGTCGCGGCTCGGAAATCGCGACACCCGCGATTCGTACCGAGCCAGCAGCAACGATCGCGCGAGGCGAAATCCCACGACGCTGTAGGGAACCGCAACGGCTGCGCGCCCAACCCCACGGCGGCCGGCCGCGCGCGCGGGGGCACGTCCCGTGCACGAGCCCCGCGCATCCACCTCGGAGGTCTCGTCATGTCGCCCGTGTCATCGATCCGAGCTGCCTGTTCTGTCGCGCGCCGTCACCGACGCCCGTGCGCGCGATCGCGCCATGCCACGCTCCTCGTCGTGCTCGCCGCCGCGCTCGCCGCCGGCTGCGCGGTCGACGACGCGCCGGCGGAGCTGCCGGCTGACGAGCCGCCGACGTCGGTCGCGACGTCAGAGCTCGCCGCGGTCACGCCTTGGTTGATCGACGGCCTCGATCCCGAGTACGACGCCAGGGGCGAGCGGGTCTTGTTCATGCGCGCGGGCGCGGATGGCTACACGGACATCTGGGAGACTGACGCGGACGGCGGCGGAGCGGTGTGTCGAACCTGCGACCTACCGATCTCGGCGCGTGGCCACGTCGGCAACCCACGCCCGACACCCGACGGCAACTGGGTCATCTTCTCCGCGGAGAAGGCCGAGTACCCCCACAAGGCGGAGACCGCGCGGTGCAAGCTTCTGGCGCACCCGGGCGTCGGGCTCATGAACGATCTCTACGTCGCCGACCGGCAGTTCACGAGCTATCGCCTGCTGCACGGCCTGTCCGTCGATCCGACCGCGCGCACCTGCGACGACCAGCATAGCTTGTACGCGCCCCAGCTCAGCGCCGCTGGCACGCGGATCGGGTGGTCGGAGACGGTGGTCACGCTGGCCGACGACGGCGAGTTCGGCGAGTACCGGATCTGGATCGCCGACTTGATCGCGGGGTCGCCGCCCACGCTGGGCGGTGCGGTCGCCGTGAACCCCGGGGCGGAGAGCGGCTGGCGCGAGTTCGGGGGCTTCTTGCCCGGGTCGAACGACGTCATCGTCGGCACGGGCGACATCGCCGTCGGGCAGGACCCCAAGTTCGGTAGCGCGTTCCGCTACAACCTGCGCACCGGCGCGACGATCGATCTCACGCCGTTCCCGCTGACGTCGTGGGACGAGACCGTGCACCCCAACGCCGACGGCTCGCTGCTGGCGTGGCACAGCTCGCGCGAGCTCGACGGTGCGGCGGGGTGCCTGGTCTTCAGGCTCGGCTGCGCGAGCAACGCTCGCACCGAGTACTGGATCATGGGCCCGTTCGGCGGGGCGAAGCAGCGCTTGACCCATTTCAACGATCCGACCAGCCCCGAGTTCACGGGCGAGAACACGATCGCGACGAACCTGGCCTGGCAGCCCGGCGCGACCGATCGCGGCCTGGTCAGCGTGCTGCTGCTGCCGTCGCGCCAGCAGCGGATCTATCGTTTCCAGCTGCGCTGATTCCCGATCGACCAAGCGGGGTTCGAGCGGCTCGCGCGCGATGTCTTGCGCCCGGCCGCAGGCCGTGCGTCGTGTGCCCGTCCTTGCGACCGACGAGCAGGTGGGATACCAGCCCAAACGAGAGCTTGTTCGCGGCGGTGGCGATGGAGGTGCGGGGGACTCACGATGCAGCACGATGCCTTGCGCGGTCGGCCCGTCGAGCGGCTGGTCCAGCTTGACCCCGTTCGCGGTCAGATCGAACGCGAAGATCGCGAGGTACTGCTCGGTCGTCAGGCTCCCCGGGTCGTCGCCCGGCATGCGCTTCGGCGAATCAGATATCATCTCGGTATGAAGATGCTCTTCCTCCTCGTCGTGGCCTTGACCGCGTGCAGCAAGCAATCGGCAGACGGATCGGCCTCCGGTAGTGCCGCGGCAACTGGAAGCGCGACCACGGCCGGTTCGGGTTCGGCGACTGCCCCCGCACAGCCGGTCGAGGACGTGAGCTGTTCAGTCGCCGCCAAGGAATACACGAAGAAGATGGCCGCGACGCCCGGCAACGTGCTCTCCGATGCGAAGCCTGGCGACGGGCTCGTCCACTTCACGGCCATCTCGATGGAAGACTACTGCGCAGGCGAAGGTGGATGCTGCGTCCCATGGACGCCGCAAGAGCGCGCGTGCGTGAAGGCCGCGGCCCCATCGGCGGTCTCGGCGTGCTTCACCGGCGCTGCGCTCTCGCAGGTCAACGCCGGGCTGACCGAAGTCGTAACGTCCGCACTCGCGAACAAGAAGACCAACGACGAAGCAGAGAAGGCGGCAGGCTCGTCCGGCAAGTAGGCGTCGACCGTGCGGCACCGGTGCCCCCCGACCTGGATCAGCTCCTATACGCATGTTTCCCAGGGGTGCGGCAGGCGTCGCGAACCGGCGGTGGCATCTCGTCAGCGCGTGCCTGCGGCGCGATGGCGCGGCTTCGGCGGCGGCATCGGCGCGGCGTGCGAGAGTTGGCGGATGCTAGCTCGTGGATCGTTCTGGTTGGCACTGGCGGTCGTGGTCACGGCGTGTGGCGCGGCGGCCAGGCCTCATACCCCGGCGAAGACGTTGGGGATTGTCGGCGTCGCCGTCGCTGGCGACGCAGCCCCCGCGGTGACGCAGCTTGCGAACGCACTGGACAGATCGCTGCGCCATCACGCGGCACACGACGCGCGCTACGCGCTGACTGCGTCCGATGCGATCGCCAGCGAGATCTCGACGCCGTGCCAGACCAGCCCGTGCTGGGCGCAGGTGGGGCGGAGGCACGGCGTGCAGGTCGTGATCGTTGGCTCGCTCGAGCCCAAGCCGGGATCCGACGGCGCCTCGATCGGGGCCAGCTACCGGATGACGTGGGTGCTCGTGCCCGTAGGGTCGAGCGACTTCGAGAGCATGCTGACCGCCAGGACCTGGCAGCGCGACTGGATCCCGCTCGCCGAGCTCACGCCCGGCCCGGCGCTCGACGCGCTGATGAAGGAGATCTACGACGGGCTCACGGAAAAGAGCTCGCCGCGTCCATCGTCGCATCCCGCGGGTGCGGGCCCGGCTCGCCCCCGGTGACGGGTCGCAGATCGCGCGCGTCTCGACGCTGCCGAGCTCGAGCTCGAGCTCGGCACGCTCACCGTCCCACCGCCCGCGACGGAGCAGCCGGCTGCGCGCTGAGCTGATCGCGCTCAGTGCCACGACGACGCGATCGTGAGATCGCTCGCGACCGCGCGGTCGTCTACGCGCCCGCGAGCTCAAGCAGCACCGCGACGCGGGCTACGGCACGTTCTGGACGTCGACGCTAAACGCCTTGGTGATGGTCGTGGAGACAGCGTCGATCAGCGGCCGGCCGTTGCTGGTAAACGCCCAGCCGGCCGACAGGCTGAATGTGGCGCCGTACAGCCGGCCCTTGTCGTCGGCCAGCACGCAGACGGCCTTGGCGTCCCCCGGATACGGCGCGCAGGACACGGCTCGCACCTTCCGCCCGCCATCGCGCAGCGCGATGTCTCCGATCGACTCCCACGTGCCCGCGATCCGTGTCCGCGCCGCGAGCATTCCCCCCAGATGGATCTCCGAGACGGTGACGGGTACGGAGCCCGATGAGGCGACGAGGAAGAACGCGTCGCTGCTGCGCATCTCGTCATTCCTGGTCACCTCGGTGGATGCCGTGGTCCACGTCGTCCCGTCGTAGAGCGCGCCGAACAGGAAGTCGCCGCGCAGGCCGCCGAGCAGCAGGTTCCCGGTGTTCCGATCGGCAACCAGATCGAGCTCGGACCAGAGGACGCAGCAATAATCGATGTTGAACTGACCGAAGTTGGTCCAGCCGAAGCCGTTGACGTAGCTCGCGAAGAACAGATTCGAGGCGGTGTCGGCAGGCTCCCACACGGCGTAGAGGGTGTTCCCGTCGACGCTGTACCTGATCGCGACGGCTTCGAATTCGGTCTGATTGAGTGCCGTACCGAGGGCTGGCGTGGACAGCGACAACTTGTCCCACTCGGTTCCGTTCCACACGATCACGCCGAACTGCGCGCCGCGGCTGACGTACGCCATCGCGACCTCATCGCGCGCAGGATTGGAGGCCAGCCGGATCCAGACCACCTCGTTGGCTCCCGCGAGGCCATCCAGGACGTCGCTCGATGCGCAGGTCCACGTGCCTGCCTCGTACGTGCAGAACCGCAGGCCGCTCCCGCCGTCCGCGTAGACCAGCAGCCCGGTACCAGACGACGTGAAGACGACGTCGAACGGTCGCCGGGTCGCGTCGGTCGGCAGCACCGCGCTCGACACCTCCGTGTTGATCCACCGATCGCCCGCACGATCGAGACGATAGAGATGGGTATCGCTGACCGTGGCCGTCAACACCGCCCCGATCTGCGCGGTCCGCTCCACGGGCGAGATCACGTTGCGCGTCCAGACGACCTCGCCCACCAACGGGTCACCCGTGATCTCGAACGGCGCGGTCCATGTGTCGCTCGCGGTGTCAAACGCGCGAATCTCGAGCCGATCGTCCATACCCACGCCGGTGTCGACTCCCGTGAACAGCGTCGCGTGCGCGGGGCTGGTCGGGGCGCAGTCGGGCGAATCGACACATGGTGCCGCCGTCGACGGATCGAGCGGGAACACCAGATTGCAGCCGGCGATCAGGACCGAGCCGACCAGCCACGCGTAGCGCATCGGTTGACGGTAACAATGGTGCGCTCCTGATTCCAGCGGTGAGACGGACATCGACGAGTGGATCGTGTCGTATTCGCGCGGAGGGTGAGCTGCTCGCGTTACGCGACAAGCAGGTCGTGGCCCGCGGCCGGGCGTGTGACAAGCAGGGCCAGCCATCGCTGGCAAGCACTTCGATCTGATCCCGGTCGCCGAAGCGCCGGCGGTGCGCTGAGGTTCGTGCCAACGACGGCGGCGCGCGCGTCACGGCGCGTGCTCGAGGCGCAGCTCGCGGTCTCGTTGGCGAACCGGTTCGTCGATCTCGAGCGATCGCCCGCCCACGCCGAGCCTGCGATCGGCCGATGCAGCCGCGCGTTGAACGCGGTCGGACGTTGGCGACCGACTTCTTCACCGTCGAGGTGCTCACCTTGACCGGGATCGTTCGCCAATTTCGTCCTGTTCGTGATCGACCTCGAAACCCGCCGCGTCCAGATCAATGGCGATGATCCACCACGCCAAGCAGCGCGAGGCCGGCATTCTCGGGTCGATATCCGCCGACCGACTTCTGGCACGGGACGCGCAGTTTGCCGAGTCCGACGTCAGTCGCCTGCGGCGTACATCGCCTCGATCTGCGCCTGGTAGCGCGCAGCGACGACCTTGCGCTTGATCTTCAACGTGGGCGTCAGCTCGCCGGCCTCGACGGACAGCTCGCGCGGGAGGAGGCTGAACCGCTTGATGGTCTCGTAGCGCGCAAGGTTTCGGTTGACCTCGTCGATCGCCTCTTGCACGTAGGCGTCGAAGCCGGGGTGAGCGGCGAGCGCCTCGAGCGAGTCACCAGGAAGCCCGCGCTCACGTGCGATCCGCGGCGCGGCCTCGGGATCGAGCGTCAGGAGCGCGGTGAGGTACTTGCGGCGATCGCCGATGACCGCGGCCTGGAGGACGCCGTCGATGGCCTTGAGCCTCGCCTCGATGCGCTGAGGCGCGACGTTCTTCGCGCCCGCGGTGACGATGATGTCCTTCTTCCGATCGGTGATCGTCAGGAAGCCGTCGCGATCGAGCTCGCCGATGTCGCCGGTATGGAGCCAGCCGTCGTCGTCGAGCGCCTCGCGTGAGGCTTGCTCGTCCTTGAGGTACCCCATGAAGACGTGGCCACCTCGGACGAGGATCTCGCCGTCGGCCGGGGCGATCCGGACCTCGGTGCCGGGAATCGCGATGCCCGTCGTCCCCGCGCGCCACGCATCCGTGGTGCTGAGCACCACGGGGCCCGTGCTCTCGGTGAGCCCGTAGGTCTCGAGCAGGGGGATCCCCAGCGCGAGGAAGAAGTGCTGCGTGGCGAGGCCGAGCGGCGCGGCCCCGGACACGGCGATGTGACAGCGATCGAGGCCGAGCTTCTCGCGAACCTTGCGGAACACGAGCGCGTGGGCGAGGCCATGACCAAGCGGACGCACGACGCGGCGCTCGTTCGGGTCGCTCGCTCGCATGCCCACGCGGCCGGCCGCGGCGGCGACCCACCGCCGCCATGCGGGCGCCTTCGCAGAGGCCGTGCGGATCCGCGCTTCGAGCTTCTCCCAGACGCGCGGCACGGCGAAGAAGATCGTCGGCCGCACCTCGCGCAGGTTCTCGCCGAGCTGCTCGAGGCTCTCGGCGATGCTGATCGTCACGCCGAGCACCGCGGGGATGTGGATCGACATCAGCTGCTCGGCGATGTGCGAGAGCGGCAGATAGCTGATGATCTCCTCCTCGGACACAGCGCCGAACGCCGCGATGGCTGCCTTCGCGGCGAACACGAGGTTCGCGTCGCTGAGCATGGCCCCCTTCGAATCGCCCGTCGTGCCGGACGTGTAGATCAGCGTGGCGAGCGCCTCCGGCCCGCGCGCTGCGATGCGCGCCTCGAGCTCGGCCTCGGACACCGCGAACCCCGCCGCGTCCGGCAGCTCGAGGAGCGACGCGAAGGTCCGCGCGCTCGCGTTCCCGTTCGGCGCATCGATGAAGATGCGCTGCTCGAGCCCCGGCACCTGCGCCGGCGCGAGCTTGGCCGCCACGGCCTCGTTCTCGACGATCGCGATCCTGGCGTCGCAGTGCTTCGCGACAAGGATCGCCTGCTCGCTCGTGCTCGTCGGGTAGATCGCGGCCGGCACTCCACCCGCGGCCATGATGCCGAGGCTCGAGACGAGCCACTCCCAGCGGTTCGAAGCCATGATGATGACGGCCTCTTGCGGACGGAGCCCGAAGTGGATCAGGGCCCTTGCCAGGCGGCGGACGCGCTCGGCGTACGCGCCCCACGAGATCGAGTGCCACGTGCCGTCGTGCTTGAAGCGCAGCGCGTCGCGCGAGCCGAGTCGCGCCGCGGTCTCGAAGAAGTGGCCGAGGATGGTCTCGTGCATGTGGCTACTTGTACTGGTTGAAGCGCCGCTGGAAGACGGTGGCCGCGATGATGATCTTCTGCATCTGGAGGGTGCCTCCGGCGATCGCCCACCCTCGACTGTCGCGCAGCATGCGCTCGACGGGGAACTCGGTGGAGTAGCCGTAGCCCCCCAGCATCTCCATGGCCATGTCGGTCACCGCCTTCGCGGCCTCGTTCGCGACGACCTTCGCCATCGACGCCTCCTGGATGGAGGGCATCCCTCGACCGGCGTTCACTGCCGCGCGGTACACCATCAGGCGCGCGGCCTCGACGCGGATCGCCATGTCGGCGGCCATCAGCTGGATCGCCTGACGGTCGCAGATCGGCTTGCCGAAGGTCTCGCGCTGCTTCGCGTACGCGACGGCGGCCTCGAGGGCGCCGGTCGCGAGGCCGAGCGCCATCGTGGCGTTGCCGCATCGCTCGATGTCGAAGCACTGCATCAGCTGCCCGAAGCCACCCGCGGGCACCACGAGGTTCTCTCGCGGCACGACGCAGTCCTCGAACACGAGATCCGAGCTCGGGAAGCCGCGCATGCCCATGAAGCGCTCTTGCTTGCCGAACGAGAACCCCGGCGTTGCCTTCTCGATGACCAGCGCGCCGATCCCGGCGGCCCCGCGCACGTCACCGAGCCGGCAATAGACCATGTACGCGTCAGAGTGCCCGCCGCCGGTGACGAAGCACTTGCGGCCATTGACGCGATAGCCGCCGTCGCAAGGCTCGGCGCGGGTCTTCAGATCCGTGAGGGCCGAGCCCGCCTCCGGCTCGGTCATCCCGATGGAGATCTGGAGCCGGCCCTTCACCACCCCGGGGAGCCAGCGCTGCTTCTGCTCATCGTTCCCGAACAGCTCGATGACGCGCACGGGGCCCACGTTCGACTCGAAGACCGGCGCGGCGGCGAGCGGCGAGATGGCCGCGAGCTGCTCGATCGCCAGGATCGCCATGATGAGCTCCTGGCCGCCTCCGCCGTACCTCTCCGGCAGGCACATGCCGACGAGCCCGAGCTCGACCATCTTGTCGACGACGGCATCCTCCGGCACCGTCTCGTCACGATCCCATCGCGCAGCGGGCTCCGTCAGCTCACGGCGCGCGAAGCTCCGCACGGTGGCCTGGAGACGCCGCTCGTCTTCGCTCAGCTGGAAATCCACGTGCGCCCCTCAGACCTTGATGTCCATGTGCTTGATGAGGATCCGATCGCGGACCCATGCGGGCAGGTACTTGTTGAGTGTCAGGAAGAAGGTGCTCATGAAGTCGACCTGGTTGAAGAGCTTCGGATTCTTGCTCGAGATGACCTCGACGTACTTCGCCGCAGCGCGCTCCGGATCGGGCGCATCCTTGATGAGCTCGTTGTCGCGCTCGATGAAACGCTTGACCCGCTCTCGGTACGGAGAACCTTCGTTCGGCAGCTTGTGGACCTTGGCCGCGAAGCCGGTCGACACCTGTGCGGGCTCGATGAGCGCCACCTTGATCCCGAACGGCTCGAGCTCGTACTTGAACGAGAGGACCATCCCACCGAGCGCGAACTTCGTGGCCGAATAGATCGACTCGAAGGGAAACGGGATGCGCCCGACGAGCGACGACACGGCGACGAGCTTGCCCTCACCCCGCTCGCGCATCGACGGCACGAAGGCCTGGAAGATGGCGGCTGCCCCGATCACGTTGATCTCGAAGCACTTGAGCGCGGCGTCGAGGTTGGTCTCCTCGAACGGGCCGAAGAACCCCACGCCGACGTTCGAGACCACCGTGTCGACGTGCCCGAGCTTCGAGAGCACCTCGTCTCGAAACCGGAGGATGCCCTTGCGATCGGTGATGTCGAGGACACGGAGGTGGTGCTTCGCGCCCATCGCGTCGAGCTCGGCCGCGAGGGATCGGATGCCCTCTGCGTCGACGTCGAAGCCGGCGACCGAGGCGCCTTGCCTGGCGAGCAGCAGCGCCGCGCTCCGCCCGATGCCCTGGCCGAGACCCGTGATGACGACGTGCTGATTCATGGGCGTGTCCTTAGCTGTGCGAGCGAGCTCGCGAAATCCGGGTACCTGAGCACGAAGCCCGTGGCCGCAAGCTTCGAGGCGTCGACGACGTAGTCGTCGTGGAGGTAGCGAACCGCGTCGGCCTCGAGATCGGGGATCCTGTGCCGGCGCTTCGCGATGAAGCCCTC
>JAGSPR010000521.1 GCA_018262455.1 Deltaproteobacteria bacterium
TCGCTCGATCTCGGTAGCTCGGGGGTGCGCGACGAGGGAGCTCAGCTGCTCGCGAGCGCCCCGCTCTCGGCGCTGACCCGGCTGAGCCTGCGGCGCTCGGATCTCACCGCGCGATCGCTCGGCCCACTTGCGCGGTCGTCCAAGCTCGCCGGGCTGCGCACGCTCGATCTGTCGTGCAACCGGCTGGGCTCCGACGAGCTCGCCGCGCTGCTCGAGGCTCCAGCGCTGCGGTCGCTCGTCGAGCTCGACCTGCGCGAGACCCAGCTTGGGGATCAGGGGATCATCGCGCTGGCGGGCTCGTCGCTGGCAAGCCAGCTGGTGTCGCTCGAGCTCGGCCAGAACGGGATCACCGAGGCGGGCGCGCGGACCCTGGTGGAGGCCCGGTTCCCGGCCCTGCGCTACCTCAACGCGAGCGGCAATCCGCTCGGCGCGGCCGGGCCGCTGCTCAAGGCCGCGCTGCCCCAGGCACGCGTCGTGGCTCGTGCGCGAGCGGTCACGGTGCCGCCATGACCCAGATCCGCACGACCGGGACGCGCGAGCCGCCGGCAGCCGGCCGGTCGATGTGCGGGCGCTGCCGGCGTCCGACGAGCGTCTGCTATTGCGCCTCGCTGCCGAGCCTCGACACCTCGACGCGCGTGGTGATCCTGCAGCACCCGCGCGAGCGGGACATGCCGATCGGCACCGCACGGATGGCGAGCCTGTGCCTGCCGCGCGCCGAGCTGCACGTCGGCATCCGGTGGAGCGAGAGCCCGGCGCTCGCGAGCGCGCTCGCCGATCCGGCGCGACCGCCGATCCTGCTCTACCCGGGACCGGGTGCGCGCGACATCCTCCGCGAGCCGCCCGCAGGACCTGTCACGCTCGTCGTGGTCGACGGGACGTGGTCGCAGGCGAAGTCCGTCGTCCGTGACAACCCGATCCTGCAGGCGTTGCCGCGTTACGCGTTCGCGACGCCCGAGCCATCGCAGTACAGGATCCGCCGCGAGCCGCGCGCGGAGTACGTCTCCACCATCGAGGCGCTGATGCACGTGCTCGGCGCTCTCGAGGGCGAGCCTGCGCGATTCCGTGCGCTGCTCGATCCGCTGCACGCGATGGTCGAGTCCCAGCTCGCATGCCAGGCCGCGCGGCCGCAACGCCGCGAGCGCGTGCCTCGCATCCCGACGCCCGCGCGTGCCAAGCTGCCTGCCGCGCTGACCACGCGGTTTGCCGATCTGGTGTGCATCGTGGGCGAGGCGAACGCGTGGCCGTATCGCGCGGATCACACGAGCCTCGGGGACGAGCTCGTGCACTGGGTCGCGCTGCGCCCGAGCACCGGCGAGCTGTTCGACCGGATCGCAGCCCCCCAGCTGCCGGTCGCCCCGAGCACGCCGTTCCACATCGGGCTCGACGAGGCGGTCCTGGCTGCCGGGATCCCGCGCGCGGAAGTCCTCGCCGAGTTCGCGCGCTTCCTGCGGCCCGCCGACATCGTCGGCGCCTGGGGCCACTTCGCCCCGGATCTGTTCCTCGCAGCAGGCGGCACGCTTCCCGAGCGCGTCGATCTGCGAGCGGTCGCGCAACGCCTCGTCCAGCGCAAGGTCGGCGGCCTCGATGACTTTGCCGCCTCGCTCGGAGCGCCTCTGCCGCCGCTGACCGCGGGGCGTGCGGGCCGGCGACTCGCCGCGCTCGCGCGGATCGTCAGCACGTGGCGCGCGTCGTAGGCCTGGCACGGGCCGTGCTCGATGCGGGGCATGGATCGCCGCTTCGCCATCGTCATCGCCCTCGCAGCAGCCGCCTGCTTGCCGGGATGTGCCAGTCGGAATGGGCGGGTGGCTGGGTACGGGGTCGGGACGTTCGCGACGTTTGCTGGCGTGGCGCTGACCGCGAACGTGATGAACCACCCGACACCCTGCAACGACAGCCTGGAACGGATGCAGCGGGACCCGCTCTGTCTGGGCCCCGCGCTCAACGACGCGGGCCGGGTCATCCCTCCCTTGCTGATGGCCACGACGGGGCTCAGCATCCTCGCCGCCACGGCGATCGCGAGCTGGCTCCATCGCAACGATCCAGCGGATCGCGACGATGAGCCGCGCCATCGCGGTCGGTACAACCGCGAAAATCTGAGGGGCAAGATCCGGGCTGACCGAGCGGCGCGTCGATCAGGTCCGTAAGCGGCTAGTTGTGCTCGGTGCCGAGCGCCGCGATCTCGGCCTCGGTGAAGCCGTACTCGGCGAGCACCTCGCGGGTGTGCTGGCCGAGGCGAGGCGGCGGTAGCGGGTTGGCCGGCTTGCCGATCGGCGTGCGGACCTGCTGGATCGGGCCGACCTTGTCACCACCGTCGATCGTGAAGAACACTTCGCGCGCGCGGTGGAGCGGGTGGTCGGCGAGCTCGTCGACCTCGACCACGATCTCGACGCAGCAATCGTGCTTGGCGAGGATCGCGTGCCATTCAGCGGCGGGCTTGGTCGCGAAGATCGCGGCGAGCTCGTCGCGGGTCTTGGCTTGCTCGGCGGGATTGCCGATCAGCTCGGCGACGTTGGGCGGCCGGCCGATCGCCTGGTTGAGCGCGATCCAGAACTTGGGCTCGAGCGCACCGACCGCGAGGTAGCGATCATCCTGCGTGCGGTAGATGCCGTAGCAGGCGAGGCCACCGTTGATCGCCTCGGCTGCGCGCGTGGGGCGCGCGCCGCAATCATGGTTACCTAGCTCGGCGGCGAGCAGCGCGAGGGCACCCTCGGTCATCGAGATGTCGAGGTGTGCACCCTTGCCGGTGCGGTGGCGGCCGACGAGCGCCGCGAGGATCGCGGTCGCGCTCCACAGCGCGCCGCCCGCGAGGTCGGCGATCTGGACGCCCGGCATGACCGGTGGACCGCCGGCCAGGCCGCCCATCGCGAGCACGCCGGCGAGGGCGATGTAATCGAGGTCATGGCCGGCGCGGTGGGTATACGGTCCGGTCTGGCCGTACCCGCTGATCGAGCACACGATGATCTTGGGGTTGACCGCGGCGAGCTGGGCGTAGCCGACGCCGAGCTTGTCGAGCACCCCGGGGCGGAAGCTCTCGACGACGACATCGGCCTGCTCGACCATGCGGAGGAACGCGTCGCGCTGCGAGGCTGCCTTGAGGTCGAGCGCGAGCGAGCGCTTGCCTCGGTTGACGGCGAGGAACCGCCCGCTGATCCCGCCCTTCGCGGGCGGCAATGCGCGCAGGTAGTCGCCCACCCGCGGGTCCTCGATCTTGACCACGTCGGCGCCCAGATCGGCGAGCACCATCGTGAGAAACGGCCCCGGTAGCAACCGGGACAGATCGAGGATGCGGATGCCCTGGAGGGCGTCCTGGAGTGGCGAGCTCACTTGGGGCGAGCGATTTCGAACAGCTGCTGGAGCTTCATCGCCAGCATCGGGTCGCCCGACACGCGGAGCTTGCCCTGGAAGTAGAGCTGCATGCCGGCGTTGGGATCGCTGAGCATGGTCTTGAAGTCTTCGTTCGAGACATCGACCGTGCACTGGGCCTTGCCGCTGTCGCCCTTGGTGCAGGTGGGCGGGTTCGCGGTGCAGTCGACGGTCCACTCGCCGCCGCCCTCGCCAGAGATCTTGAAGCAGTAGGCTGCGTTGAGCTCGCGCGCCTTGTCTGGATACTGGCTGAGTCCCTGTGGGACCAGGTTATCGAACAGATCCTGGGCGTCTTTCGGCATGGTGGGCATGGTGATCCTCCGAGCGGTTGTTACCGCGGAGGCATGTTGCAGTCAACGCTGACTGTACAGTCTCGCCGTCTCAGTGCGCCGGAGGGAGGTCGGCGGTCGCGAACGCGCAGTCCGCCACGTTGCCCTCGGCGGGAGCGAAGTTCACGGAGTCGGTGTAGAACACCCGCCCGAACTGCGGGTCCCAGCACTCCGACGCGATCGCACCGGAGCCCACGTCGCCACCGGTGATCCGCGCATCGGCACGCCCCTCACCGCTCGCTTGCCAGCGCGAGCGCAGGGTCACCTGCTCGATCGCAGCGCCGCCGCCGGCATCGCCATCGATGTCGAACACCATGTCGCCACCGCCCACGGCGGTCTCGTTGTACGCGTAGTCGGCCGCGACGGGGTTGCCGTTGGCATCCGTCGACATGATCGTGAGGTCGAGGTGGCGGACCGCGAGATCGTAGTTCACCGCAACCTGGCCACGCGCATCGGCGGCGCTGTCGATCGGGTTGACGCGACGACCGGCGTCGAAGTCGACGAGGAACGTGCCGTTACCGAGCAGCTCGCCGGGCCGCGGATCCGAGGTGCCGTCGATGATGACCTCGAACGCCGAGCCCAGCTGG
>JAGSPR010000522.1 GCA_018262455.1 Deltaproteobacteria bacterium
GGTGCCCTTGAGCGCGGCGGGCGTCAACACCACCTTCGCGCCGAGGAACCGCATCATCTTGCGGCGCTCGACGCTGAAGTTCTCCGCCATCGTGACGACGAGCGGATAGCCCTTCTGCGCGCACACCATCGCGAGCCCGATCCCGGTGTTGCCGCTCGTCGCCTCGATCACGGTCTGGCCGGGCCGCAGCCGTCCGGTGCGCTCGGCGTCCTCGATCACGCCCAACGCGAGCCGGTCCTTGATCGAGCCCATCGGGTTGAACGCCTCGACCTTGACGAACAGGTTGACGTGCGGCGGTGCGAGCTTTCGGATCCGCACCACCGGCGTACGACCGATCGTTTCGAGGATGGATTCGAAGCGCGTGCCCATGGCTAGGCGTACCGCGACCTGGGAGTTGCCGTCGAACGATCCGCCCGACATCTCGCCACTCGCGATCAAACCGCGAGGATCGAGCGTTGCGTCCGACGTGGTCGATGGCTGGGCGGCGAGGACCGGCGCTTACGGGCAGGGCGCGGTCGCGAGGTGGAACGCGAGCAGGTTGACGTGAACGACGCAGCCGTCGGGGTCGACCATCGGGATGCCGCCACCGAGGAGGCCACCGCTGATGCCGTTAAAGGTCGCGTTCGTGAGCGTGCCCTCGATCTCGGTGTCGCAGTGTTTGGTGAAGCGGATCGTCCCGGCGGTAGCGAGGTACGACGCATCGAGCGCGAGGTTTTGGATGTCCAGGCCAACCGCCGAGCCGACGAACGGGGTCGATCCGAGCGGGACCGTCGCGAGGTCGATGTCCGTGTCGAGCGGAATGCTCGCGTCGTACCCGAAGACCAGACCGTTGATGCCGCTCAGGCTGATGGTCGGGGCGAGCGCGAGGGTGAATCCGCCGGCGCCGAAGAATTGTTCGAAGCCGGTTGGAAAGACCACGGCAGGGATGATGCCGGTGGGGCAACTACAGGCGGCGTTCTTGCAGACCTCGCCGCCGTGGCAGAGGTGGCTGCACGCGCCGCAGTTCGCTTCGTCGTTGGAGACATCCGCGTCGCACACGGCGGCGTCGGGGATCGGGGTGGAATCGGGTGGTGGAGCGTCGGGCGCCGGGGCCTGCAGGTTATCGCCGCAGGCGGCGCAGACGACGAGCGGAAGCTGCCAGCGCAACATGCGGCGACTTTGCGCGCGTGCTGGACCGAATGCCAGTGCCGTCACCCTGACGCGTGTGATCGTCGCGGTCCCGAGCTGCGGATCGGGGCATCGCGCGGGAAAGCCTTGTAGGACACGAAGGGATCGAGAGCTTTCCGCGCACGGAAGGTGATCGACGGGACGGAGAGCGGTTATTTGGCTGGGGGCACGTGGACCAACGTGTGCCGGCCATCAGCGAACTCGACCTCGATTCGCCGTGCCTCGATGGAGGTCACGGAGCCGCGTCCGAACTTCGGATGATCGAGCAGGTCCCCGACCGCGAACGTCTGGCTCGCCGCATACGGACGAACCGGTCGCTCCGGCGAACGCCAGGCCAGGCGCGACAGCTCGGTCAGGCTCTCCAGCAACGAGTGGACGATCGCCGCAGGCACCTTGGGGACGCGGTCGTCACATGCGCGCGCGATCGCGGCATCGCGCGGCGTCAGGCGATGTGTGATCGGCAGGTCGATCCGCGCGGCTGCCTCGGCGTCGACGCGCTCGATCACCTGCTTCGCGCGGTCGATCGCTGCGCGCGCGGCCCCGCCGATGACGGTGTTCCGCGCGTCGAAGAGCACCCGCTGCACCGCCTGGACCGCGTCGAGCGGGAGCTTCGGCTGCTTGAGCATCCGCATCCCGCGCTCGTCGAGCTGCGCCGCGATCCGGTCGAACGCGGCGACGTAGTGCCCCTCGCAGAGCTCGCGCCCCTTCGCGATAACCGCCTCGCGGATCCGCGGCACCGCGAGCTCGACGTCGATCACGCTGGCCAGCGCGGCGATGACCTCGGTCCGGACCGCGTCGTCGAGAGTGATGGCGCGCTCGGTGTCGTCGACGAGCGTCAGTCCGAGCGCCGCCACCACACAATCGGCGAGCTGAAGCGGCTTGGCATTTCGAGGTCCACCACCATCGAGGTCGATCGCGCCCAGTTGGGTGACGACCGCTGCAAACAGGCCCTCGTGATCGGCGAGCCCCGACCGGTCGGTGAGGTCGAGCGGCGGGAACGCTTGCGCGAGCTCGACCAGCACGCGGTCGAGGCCCCTGCCCATGCAGATGTCGTAGAAGCCGGCGAGGAGGTCCCGCGCGAGCGCTTCGAGCGGTGTTCCGACCTTGCGGCTGTCGAGCAAGCGCGCAGCGAGCTCGTGAAGCAGGCCGAGACGGCGTCGCGGAAATTCAGGCGCTGGCATCGGGACGATCATACGCCTGCCACACGCCCCGCTCGGGCTCGACCTGAGAGATGTGCGTGCATCCTCGGTCTACGACGACGTGTCGTCGCCCGAAATGCCGGGCCTTGTCGCGCCGGATTCCTCGGGAAGCACGCAACGACCGCCACCACCTGCGGGTGCAGCGCACCTCAATCCAGCTCGGCCGGCCTCAGCATCGCGTCGAGCCCGCGCGCGAGCTCGATCCGTTCCTGCGGCGTCAGGTCCGCTTCCGGGTGGGCCATCCGGTACTTGTACGGCGGCATGTTGCCGTCGATCGTCCTCTGGCCGGAGTAGACCGCGAGATCGTAGTGGCGGTTCCACTCCGAGAAGTTGACCACGCTGCGTGCGACCTCGACGTCGAACTGGACGACCCACGAGAACGGCGCGAGGTTCGCGTACCATGGCCACTTCGTGTGGTTGCTGTGGCAGTCGAAGCACGCGCGGACGGCCAACTCGCGGGTGCGCGGCGAATCCCACGGCGGCTCCGCGATCGTGGGCGGATTCGAATGGGTGCGGCCGTACGGGACGATCTGCACGAGCGCGAAGATCCCGACGATCGATGCCAGTGCGACCACGAGGGACTTGAAGGTGCGCAGCACTCGACTGGTCATAGCGCTTGTTTGATGCGATGGCGGCGACACCTGTCGGTGCCAAATTGCCGCAGGCCTGCGCGGCGCAGCGACCGTCCGCGCGATGAGGTGGGCGGATGTCGAGAGATCCCGAAACCAAGCCACCCGACGTCGCGACTCGCGATCTCGACCGGCGTCTGACCGCGCGCGCGAGATGCACGGCTACGACTTCGACAAGATGGGATCGGCGACGTGCGCGACCTCGAACTGCCACGGCACCGCGCTGACCGGCGGCACCGGCCCGTCGTGCAACAGCTGTCATAACAACTGGCAGACCACCTGCACGTTCTGCCACGGCACCACCGGTGCCGGTGCGCCGCCGGAAGGCGTGCTCGGCCAGACGGCACCGACCGACAAGCACGTCGGCGCGCACGCCAATCACGTGAACGCGACGACGATGCACGCCGCGTGGGACTGCAACTACTGCCACACCAAGCCGTCGACGGCGGTCACGCCCGGCCACATCGACGGAACGGGCAGCGTGGTGCAAGCCGAAGTGAAGTACTTAACGACACTCAACCCGGCGGGCACCTACAACACCACGACCGCCGTGTGCTCGAACCTGTATTGCCATGGCAACGGCCAGACCAGTGCGGGCACCGCGACGTGGACCTCGACGACCAACATGACGTGCAACTCGTGCCACCTCACGCCTGCGCCTGCCCAAGCCGCCGTCGCGATGTCGGGCGAGCACGACAAGCACATCCAAAGCGCGAAGCTCCTGTGCGTCGAGTGCCACCAGATGGTCGTCAACGATCAGACGGCCATCATCGCGCCCGCGCTCCATGTCAACGGGGCCAAGAACGTCAGCATCAAGACCGGTGGTACCTACACGCCGTCGACCAAGATCTGCAGCAACATGATCTGCCACGGCCCCGAACCGTGGTGAGGCGCTGGATCGTCGCGTCCTCGACGATCACCGCGTCGCAGCCGCGGCTTCGATCGCGTCGATGATCGGCGCGAGGATGTCGCGATCGAGACGCGCTTGGTGGACCGCGACGAACCGCTGCATCGCATGGTTCAGCTCGGCGAGCTTCGTCTCGACCGGATCGAGCTGACCTCGGGCATGGAGCTCGCGGCGAAGCGTGTCGCACAGGTAGTGCACGCAGCGGCCGGGGCGATGCATCACGTCGAGCGTGCAGCCGCGCGGGCCGCGGAAGGCGCAACCGGCGTGCGCGTCGGCGCGGGCTGGCGCTGTGAGATCGCGCGGGCGCGTTCCCGCGTGGGCGAGCGCCGCGAGCTCGTTGCCGTCGAACAAGTCCGCGGTCACGCCGGCGCAGC
>JAGSPR010000523.1 GCA_018262455.1 Deltaproteobacteria bacterium
CTCGGCGATCGAACTCGTTGGAGACCTCGGGGCCGTCGTTGATCGTCGCGACGTCGAGGTAGCCGTCGCCGTTGAGGTCGATCGGCTCGAAGTCGTAGTTGTTGGTGAACTGTGGCAGGCGCTGCGAGGCGTCTGCGAAGTTGCCCCGACCGTCGCCGAGGTACAGCTTGCCGCCCGTGCACACCTTGCACGAGACCAGCACGTCGAGGTCGTAGTCGTTGTCGACGTCGAACAGCTCGAGATCCCACGACCACCGGACCGTGGCCTGCGGCATGGCCGCGCTGCCATCGGTGAAGTGGCCGTCGCCGCGGTTGAGCCACAGCTTGACCGGTGCGCTCGATTCGAATGGATCGCCCGGACCCCAGTCGGCCAGCACGATATCGAGGTCGCCGTCGCCATCGACGTCGCCGAGCTCGAGATCGCCGATGCTGGCCGGCCCCTGCGGCAGATGGGTCGCCGTGACCTCGACGAAGCGCCCGCCGCCCTGGCCGAGGTAGAGGCGACTCTGGGTCTGGTAGGTGGTGCCGACCAGGATATCGGGGATGCCGTCCCCCGAGACATCACGCACCTTGATCACGCGGGCCAGATCGCCGACCGGGCCGAGCGCCTCCTCGGTGATCTCTCGGAACGGTTTGCCGGGACCCTGGTTGAGGAAGACGCGATTGGGCTCGAGCTCTGGATTTGGCTCGTTGTAGTTGCCGCCGTTGGCAAACAGGATGTCGACCTGGCCGTCACCATCGAGATCGGCCAGCTCGACCTTGTTCGTCCACTCGGACGTCGTGCCGATCGTCTTGGCCGTCCCGTCCTTCCAGAGCTGGCCCTTCGTGTCGCACTTGCCAGCCTCGCAGTCCGCTGGGTCCTGGGGAAGCCCACAACCTGCGGTATGCAGCAACGCGAGGACGATGGCGCCTTGGGTAGCTCGTGCGGTCATCAGGCAGGATGGAGCAAGAATGACACCACGGCTAACCCAGCGAAGAGGCGAGGGGTGGGGTCGCGGGGCAACTCGAGTGGTCAGGTCCCGATTACCTGAGTCTGCGCGTCAGAGGGGTCGGCGGCGTCCGAGGCGTCGGGCGTGGCGGGCGGCGCCTCGGGGTTGTCGGGCATGATCGTCGGCGTGGGCTCCTCCCCGGTGCCACCGCACTGGAAATGGACCGGCGCGCGACGGGCCTTCGCAGGGCTTCGCCAGCGTACGAGCGCGCCGAGCTCGGTGCCCCAATGTCGCGGCGACGCCCATGGATCACCACCGAGCCGAGGCTCGTAGCTCGCCGCGTGGTAGCCGCCGAGCTCGATGCCACGGCCGAGCTTGTAGAACGCCTCGACGTGGCTGCCGTAGCGCGTCAGCATCGGTGCCGGCTGCCCACCTTCGATCGCTCGGATCCAGGAGATCCCGCCGCTCGCCGACAGCACGTACTTGTGATCCTCGAGGCCGTATTCGAGCTCGGCGCGCCAGTCGGTGACGAGCCGCTGGCCATTGGCCGTGTAGCCGGGCTCGCGCGCGATCGCGACGCCGAGACGCCGCTCGCCGGCATGATGGCGGGTCTGCCACTTCATCGCGGTCGCGAGCCGCATCCGGAACATGTTGTCCTCCAGCCGACCGGAGGCGGTGTCGGCCTCGAGCCAGGACCACCCGATGTCCGCGGAGATCACGGCGAGGAGCTCGCGATCGATCAACAGCGTCAGGTCGTGCGCGCCGAGCCCGAGCTCGACGATGCGGACGTCGGTGTCGCCGATCCGGCCCGCGGCGGCGGCGGTGATGGGCCGCTCGATCGTCACGTGCTCGACACGGCCGCGAATCAGATCGATCGCGCCGCGGGGCAACTCGCCGTCGGCTGGCCTGCGGCCGAACCCGAGCCCGAGCGATCGGCGATACGCGCGATCGACCTCGGGCGTGTCGTGCCACCGCGTCGCGCCTCCGTCGGCGAACAGCTCGGCTACCCACACGAAGTCGTCCTTCTCGGCACCGAGGTCGAGCAGCGCCTCGGCGCCGACCCCGGCGGTGTCGTGGCGACCGGGTCCGAGCTTGACCGGCGCGAGGCCGCGCGCCTCGCCGTGATCGATCGCGGTCTGCAGGGTCACGGCGCCGCCGATGCCGCCCTCGTGATCCTCCTCGGTACGAAGCTCGATCAAGCCGCGGTGATGCCCGCGAAACAGATCGCGCCCCGCGACCACCAGCTCGCTACTCGCGAGCGCCACCATGCGCTCGGTGCGCTTGCCGACCGCGAGCGTGCCGACCGTGGTGGCGCGGTCATCGTCATCGAACCGGCCGTAGCCGACGCCGATCGATCCGAGGATCCCGGACTTCGAACGTTCGTCCCGATCTTCGTCGCGATCGACGTGGAACGCGGGCTCGAGCAGGGACAGCTCGGGGATCGGAGCGAGGTCGAGGCGGATCTCGGCGCCGGCAGCGGTCGGGCAAAGAACGAGCAGCAAGCCGAGGTGGCGCACGGCGGTCCGGACGCACGAGACCGCGAATCGGTCGCATTTCGGCTGGGCCGGTCTCGGGATGCGCCGATCGATGTGGTCCGACCATGCTTGCCAGGTCGGTCGCGATGTCGGTGGTCGACTGCGGTCAGGCCGTGGCGGTAGCCGCCGAGCTAGCGCCTTCGCACGCTCTTGATCACGACGAGCTCTTGCGGTGCATCCTTCGAGAGCGGTCCCATCTGGCCGGTCGGCACGCTCTTGATCTTGTCGACCACATCCATGCCCTCGGTGACGCTGCCGAACACGGCATAGCCCCATCCCGGCCCTTGCTTGGCCTGATGATCGAGAAACGTGTTGTCGACCACGTTCACGAACCACTGTGACGTCGCCGAGTGCGGATCGCTCGTGCGGGCCATCGCCACCGTGCCGCGGGTGTTCTTGAGGCCGTTGTCCGCCTCGTTCTGGATCGGCGCCTGGGTCGGCTTCTTCTCGAGCCGCTCATCGAATCCACCACCCTGCACCATGAACGTCGGGATCACGCGGTGGAAGATCGTGCCGTCGTAGTGCTTGGCGTCGACGTAGCGCAGAAAGTTCTCGACGGACTTCGGTGCGCGAGCAGCATCGAGCGCGATCGCGAACATGCCGTGGTTCGTGGAGACTTCGACGATCTGAAAAGCCATGGGGGACCATCCAGCGCGCCGAACCGAAGTTCAAGCGGTGGTCCAGCAAACGTCGATGATCGTGCTCGGCGCACTGTGGCTGCGCCGCCGGTAGCAACGTCGGTGATCGCCCTCACACCTGTTACGCTCGAGCTGCGATCCCCGATCGTCCTGGGTGGCGGGCGACCGGTCGGCATCGACATCCGAGCTTCATGGGAAGTGGTTTCGACTCGACCCCCCGATCAGAATCCCGTAGCTTCGGTCCCTGTCAGGCAAGCCCCTGTTGAGCGTGTTGCTGTTGGTGTCCGCCTCCTGCAGCACCGAGACCCCGTCGGGCGTGTGCGACACCGGCAAGTGCGACCAGGCCGGGGAGATCAAGCTCGATGCGAGCTTCCAGGCGTTCCGGTACGCCGAGAGACTCGACGCGCCGACCGCGATGGCGTTCGGGCGCGATCATCGGCTCTATGTCGCGCTGCAGGGCGGCGACATCGTCAGCCTGGGCGACCTGGACGGGGACGGCAAGGCCGAGGACAGGCGCGCGGTCGCGAGCGGCTTCGACACGCCCTCGGGGTTGGCGTTCCGACCCGGCACGGACGATCTCTACGTCGGCCGCAAAGGCGGCGTCGACAAGATCGTCGGCGGCGCCAAGTCCGTCGTCGTCGATGGATTTCCCAATGGCGAGCACTCGACCGACGACGTCGAGTTCGGGCCCGACGGCAAGCTCTACATCTCGAACGGGTCGGTCGACGACCACAACGAGACCAACTCCAACGCCATGACCCAGGCCGCGATCCTCCGCGTGGACGCCGACGGCCAGAATCTGATGCGGTTCGCTTCTGGAACCCGCAACCCCTACGGTCTCGCGTTCGACAGCGCGGGAAGGCTGTGGGCGAGCGACAACGGCGGCGACGTTCCGGAGGGCCAGCCCGACGAGCTCAACCTGATCGAAGAAGGCAAAGACTACGGCTGGCCGGGCTGCTTCGGCACCGACACCGCCGGCGCGTGCGCAACCAAGACCCCGGCGCGCGCGAACCTCGAAGTGCACAGCTCCCAGGACGGGCTGACCGTCTACGAGCACATCGCCTTCCCGTCCCACTTCCGCGGAGGCATCTTCGTGGTGTCGTGGGGCGGCGCGGTCCCGGGCTTCGAAGGGGCCGGGCACAAGCTCACCTTCGTGGCGGACCCCGCCGGGGC
>JAGSPR010000214.1 GCA_018262455.1 Deltaproteobacteria bacterium
CCGCTGCTGCAGGCGCCAACGGCGGCGTCAGATCGAGGGTACCGTTCTCCCACAGCTCGAGGAAGCCGGGGCTGCCCGAATTGGCATAGCCGCCGTAACAGGCGTCGCCGGTGGCCGGATCGCTCCCCTGCGCGAGCGCGAACGCACCGACCTCGTGGAAGAAGCCATTGCTCGCCGGCGCCGGCGCGATGATCTGGTAGCTCAGCTCCATGTCGACGTCGACGGCGGGCACGATCGGGAGGTAGAGCGAAGTGACCATCGTGGTCACGCCGCCTAGCTCGACCGCGTCATCGAGCTGCGCGAACGTGCCTTGGGGCTCGAGATCGCCGATGCCTTCGACGAACGAGTAGAAGTAGCGCTCGTCTCCGGCGACGTCGGGGTAGGGATCGCACGCATTCCCGATGCCGTCGTGATCGTCGTCTCCGTGATCTCCGATCGCCAGGTGCGGACACGGATCGATCGCATCATCGATGCCGTCGTGGTCTTCATCGTGCCCGGTCAGCACGACGTCGCTGGTCGGCCCGTCGCCGCCGGCGGTCGGCCCGTCGTGCGTCGGGGCCTCGAGCGGGAACACGACGTTGCACCCGGCGAGCAAGCAGACGATGACCCACGACCGCACTCGACCCATGATCAACGACCCATGTTACACGAAGAGCCTACGTGCCGGACGCGTCAACGGCGATGAGCCGCTCCCGCAGCCGCTGGGACTCCGCGAGCGCCTCGAGCGTGGTCGGCCGGCGTGCAGGATCGGGGTGGCCGATCCGCAGCATGTGCTGCTGGACCCGCGGCGGCGAGCACGCTGCCGGGTAACAGGAAGTCTTCGGCCCGGCGCGTGCCGGCCATCAGCACGTCGCGCGACCAAGGGGTGCGGCCGGTCGCATGCTCGTACAGCACCACCGCGCTCGCGTACACGTCGGCGGCCGGGCTGACCTCGCCGCGTCGCTGCTCGGGGGCCATGTAGGCGAGCGTGCCGATCGCGTCGCGCTTGCCGGTCGCGCCGACGAGCCCGGCGGCATCCGGAAGGTGGGCGACGCCGAAGTCGCCGAGCATCACCTCGACACCCGGCAGATCGACATCGCGCCGGAACATCAGGTTCGCGGGCTTGAGATCGCAGTGCACGATGCCACGGCGGTGCGCCGCGACGAGGGCCGAGAGCACCTGACCGTGGCGCTCGATCACGCGCCGGAGGGGCCGGGCGCCACGCTCGCGCAGGACGTCTCGCAGCGTCCCACCGGCGGCGAGCTCCATCACGATCCGGCGCGATGCCTCGTCCATGTCGAGCACCGCGACGACGTTGGGGTGACGCAGCGAGGCCATGACCCGCGCCTCGTGGAAGAACCTCGCCAGGGCGTCGGCCCGCTCGCTGCCCGCGAGGTGCGGGTGCAGCAGCTTGACCGCGACGTCACGATCGAGCTCGGCGTCTCGCGCGAGGTACACGACGCCCGTGGCTCCGCGCCCGAGCTCGCGGACCAGCCGGTATCGCGCGCCAGCCTGGATGCCGGCGACATCGCCCGCCGCGATCGTCTCGCCCGCGGCCGGTGCGGAGCGGCCCGCGATCGCGCGCAGTCGCTCGACGCGCACCCGCACGTTCGGATAGTCGACATCGCGGCCGAGCACGGCCTCGTAGTGGCGGAGCGCGCTCTCGTGATCGCCCCGGCGGCGAGCATGCTCGGCGAGCAGGTAGTGTGCGCGCAGCGCGTGGGCCTCCTCACCGCGCAGGATCTCGAGGTGGACGAGCGCGGAGTCGAGCTCGCCGCGCTGCTCGTAGCGCTCGACCAGCGATGCGCGCAGCGGTGAGGTCGCCACCGCTGGGATCTCCGGGATGCTGAGCAGCTTCTCCATCCACTCGATCGCGAGCCGCTCGTGGCCCGACGCCCACACCGCATCGATGCGCTGCAGCACGTCCTTGTTCCCGACCTCCTCGCGCCGCCTTCCGCTCGCGAGATCGGCGACGATCTGGGCGAGGAACACCTCGTCCTCGCTGCCGAGGTGTTGCGGCTCGGGCGCCGCGGGCGGCGGGATCGCCAGCACCTCGGGCCGGCGGCCGAACATGCGTTGCCACCACGACGCCATCAGCCGATGTCGATCTCTTCACCGTCGACGACCACGCGGTCGCCGCGGATCAGCTGGACGCGAACGTCGCCGAGCGGTTCGTCGTTGAACGTGATGTCGCGCGAGGTGCCGCGCCCGAGCAGTGGGCGGCCGCGCTGGAACACGAGGTCGAGCGGCGTGCCGACGGGCGTGAGGTCGATGCGGCGCCCCGGCTCGCTCGCGACGAGCGCGACGCCGCGATCCATCCCGTTCGCGACCCGGACGATCAGCTGGTGGCCCTCGACCTCGAAGTCGAGCGCGCATTCGTCACCGAGGCCGAATCGCCCGGTCCCGACCAGCGGCACGCGACCGGCGAGTGGCAGCCCGCTCACCGACGTGCCGTTGCGCGAATCGAGATCGCGCAGCGTGAACGTTCCGTCCACGAGCTCGATCTCGGCGTGCTGGCGAGACACGCCACCGGCGCGCAAGGTCAGATCGCAGAGCTGGTCGCGGCCGAGCACGAGCTTGGCGGCGCCACACGCGACGATCAGCGGCTTGCCGCGTCGGCGCAGCTCGACCTTGCCCGCGGTGAGCAGCGCGGTGTCGAGCTGGTCGAGCAGGCGGCGGTACTCGCCGGCGACGCTCGCCGATGCGACGGCGCGTACCAGCTCGGCGCGCGCGCCATCCCGATGGCCCACCCGCATCTCCGTCTCGTACCCAGCGAACGCGTCCTTCTCCTCGCGGGCCTTGTCCGCGATCTGGTCGTCGTTCGCGAGCGCCGCCTCCATCCGCTCGACGAGCCCGCCAGCCGAGTAGGCATTGGCGGCAGCGAGGTGGTCTCCGATCGTCTCGAGCGCCTCGCCCGCGAGCGCGTGGTGATCACCCGTCACCAGCAGCTCCGCCGCCTCGCGCACGCGCGCGCGATCGCGCTCGGTGGCGATGCCCTCGGCCTTGGCAGCCTGGTACAGCACTTTGCCGAGCGCGGCCGCGGCCTGCCGCTGGAGCGCCGCATCGTCCCCCGCCCACCTCATCGCATCGCGCAGCGCGCCGACCTCGGCCTGGGGGGATGGCGCGCGGGCGGCGCGCGCCAGGTGCATCCGGACTGCGCCCGCGTTGTCCCCTGCGAGCCCGTAGCGCTCCGCCGCGAGGTCAACATTGCCCGCCGCCTCCGCGGCAGCAGCCGCGCGGTAATCGGAGGACATCATGCGACGCAGGAAGCTCACGGTGCCAGTATAGCCACGCGTCAGGGGGGCAGTGGCGTGCCGAACTTCGTCTGGTAGTCCTTGCCCAGCTGCTCGAATGCCGGCCTGTCCTTGGCCCGCTGGTACGCCTTGCCGAGCGTGCGCCACGCGGGGCCGAGCTCGGGATCGACCGCGATCGCCTTCTTCAGCTGGTCGATTCCCTGCTGGGTACCGCCCGCGTTCTTGAGCGCGATCACCCCCGACAGGTAGAGCGCCCACGAATCGTTCGGATCTGCGGCGATGGCGCGGGCGCAGTAGGCGCGCGCACCGTCGGTGTTGCCCGTACGAAGCGCGAGATCGCAGCGCGCGGCCGCGAGCCCCGGGGCCCCGGGCCACTTCTTGTCGCCTGCCGCGAGCGCGGCCTCTGCGGGACCGAACTTGCTGGCGTAGACCAGGTCGAGCGATGCGCGGATCGCGGCGATCAGTGCCGCCTCCTGCTCGGGAGCCACGTACTTGTTGCCGCGGGCGACACCGTAGCGGGCACGCTTCTGCACGATCTGCACGGCGATCGGATCCTTGTCGAGCTTGGCCTTGATGATCGCCTCCTCCGTCCAGGTCAGCGATCCCATGTCCTGGTAGAGCGCGATCACCTTGCGCCACGCATCCTCGGCGCCAGTCGGCAGGTTGCCGATCCTGGCCTCGGCCTTGGCCAGCTCGACGCGTGCCGCCTTGGTATCCCCCGCGCGCGCGAGCGCCTCGCCCACCGCGATGTGCGAGCTCGGGTCGCCGGGCGCGAGCTCCCCGGCCTTCGCGCAGGCTTCGCGCGTGGTCTTGCTCGCGATGCCGAGCGCCGGGCCAGGCTCGGTCGCGGTCGGTTTCTTCCCGGTCGAGGGTGGGGGCGGCGCGAGCATGATCTCGCACTTGAGCTGGTGCATCGCCGCGTTGCCCGGGTACGCCGTCAGCAGGTTGTCGAGCTCGACCAGCGCGTCGCTCTGGTGGCCGCGCTTGGCGAGCTCGCGGATCCGCGTGAACTGATCGTAGGCTGCCGCCGGGACGTCGGCGGCGGTGCGTCCCCCGCGCGACGCGTCGATCACGTTGCGCAGCCGCTTGGTCACCTCGTCCTGGCTGGTCGGTACCCAGCCGCCGAACGGGGTCCTCTCGATCGCCTCGAGCAGCTTCGTCGCGAGCGCGAGATCGGGCGACGAGGCGAGCCGAAGGTCGATGCCGATCGCGATCAGATCGCGGTTGCGATCAGAGAACCCAGTCATCTTCATCGAGTAGGTGGGGTTCTGGATCCACGCGGGATCTGCCTCGTCGATCGCGCCGAGCGTGGCCGCCAGCATATGGAGCAGCACCACGGTCTGCTTGTGGCGGCGATGGGCGCCGAGGAGCTCGGCGCGCTCGGCGTCCTTGAGGTCGGGCAGGGCCACCGCGAGGACATCGGACTCCGGCTTCTCGGCCCAGCTGCGCACGATGACGTGATGGCCGAGCGGCTCGCCGCTGCCGAGGTCGCTCATCACCTTGCTGGCGACGTCTCCGGCGGAGACGTAGCCGATCACCCAGGTGACATCGTCACCCTTGTCGGCCTCGGCGAGCGCGCGGGGCGCGTCGTGCGGGTCGCCAGCGCGATCCCAGTCCTTGATCGAGTCGACCGCCAGCCGGATCCCGACGAGTGGCGTGAGCAGCTGACTGGCGTAGTCGAGTTGATCGGCGATCTCGTCCTTCCAGCGCGGCAGCGCGCGCACGCCGGCATCGGCCCAGACGCGCACCTTCACCGTCCGGGGATCGCCCTCCCGTGGTCGGCTGGCCTCGAGCGTGGAAGGCAGCTGCTTGGTGAGATCCGTGCGCGGATGCTGATCCGTCACCTTGGGCCCGCACGCGATCCCGAGGATCGAGAGGAGCGGGAGCAGTCGGGCGCGTCGCATCGCCGGCGACTGTAGCGTACGATGCGTCGCGTGCTGCTGCTCGACGAACGGATCCTCGCCGATGGTAACCTCGCCCGCAGCTGGGGGAGCGTCGCTGGCGAGCGCCTCCACATCCGCGACGAAGATGGCCCCGAGGGCGCGCTCTCGGTCGTGGCGGTCGATCGCGTGATGTGCCGGTACGGCCGACCCCTCGATCCCGAGATCGGCCTCTCGGGCGACCACCTCGAGCTGCCAGGGGGCTACCGCCTCCGGCGCCTCCGGTTCCACGCGATCGTGGATGCTGAAGCGCGCGACTACCTCGTCTGGGAGCGGCCGGACGGCGAGCCGCTAGCCGCGGTGGGGACCATGGTCACAGCCGCGTTGCGCTACCTCGTGCTCCGGATCTCGGGCGAGCGGCCTCAGGAAACTGAGGCGTGAGGTTGCCCACAAGACACATTGAACCCAGCGCGGCTCATCCGACCCGGCCGACGTCGCGCACTTGAGCGTGGCACGCCGGCTGCTATTACTCCGTTCTCAGATGTCTCGTTGGATGCTCGTCCTCGTCCTTCTGGTCGCCTCGATGGCGACCGGCTGGGCGCAGTCGAGCCCCGTCGTGGAGACGACCACCCGGGCCTACAGACCGCGAAGCAGCTCGCGATCGTGACCGGAGACCTCGCGGCTTCCCAGTCTCAACTCGCCGGATCGCGGCGCGTGCTGCTCGCCGCGATCGATGCCGAGCTCGCCACCAACCCGGCCGCGCCCCGCAAGCTGCAGCTCGACAGCGTGCGCGCCCAGATCACCCCGACCCGGCGCGCCGCGCACCGCATCGTGCTGCCCGATCTCCAGATCGATCCGCTCGCCGATCCCGAGGAGCTCGACCAGCAAGCCGCGGCGCTACGCGCGAGCGAGGCCGAGCTCGCCAAGCAGATCGCGGGACTCGACACCCAGGCCAAGGAGCTCGAGCGGGTCGCGATGCTCCGCAAGCAGCACGATCGAACGAACGAGATGGATCGTCGCGAGGACAACAACGCGCGCCGCAACACGACGTCGGGGACGAGTCGCACGCTCGAGGGCGCGGCCGCCGACACCGGCCCTGCCCCGACCGCGGGTGGCGCGCCGCCTCCTGCGCAGTTCGAGATGGAGGCCACGATCGTGCTCGCCGAGGTGGTGGACACGTCGACGCTCGATACCCTCGACCGCGCCCAGCGCTCCGGGGATCCCGCGGTCCGCGCGGATGCCGCGAAGCGGGCCCGCGATGCCGTGGCTGCGAAGCTCGACCTGCTGCGGATCAAGCGCGCGCAGATCGAGCAGCGCGCGAAGCAGCTCCGCCACCGCTAACCCCTGGGGTCAGGTCAGCGGCCAGCGGATCCAGGCGATCAGCCGTGAGAGCGGGCCGAGCCGACCGCGGGCCGAGTGATACGCCGTCTCGGCGGACCTGCTCATCGTCCCGAGGTCTTCGGCATCGATGCCGATGCCGTGGCGCGCCCTCTCGAGGATCGTGGCGCACCGCTCGAGCCCGTCGACCCCGACCCGGCGCGCGAACTCGCGTGGCGCCTCGCCGGAAGTCGATCGCCATCCCGCATCGCGCAGCCCGATCAGGGCCAGCTGCCACGAGTTCGAGACTCGCTGATCGACGGTCTCGTCCCAGAACGGGCGGCGCAGGTGGCGCAGCGCGATCAGGCGACGCACCGGCCGGAGCGCGAGCGCAACCCCCTGGAAGATCAGCGCGCCCGCGATCAGGACCACGAGCCAGTGCAGCAGCGACGGTCCGACATCGGTCGAGACCGGCTGGTGCGGGCGGATCGTGGACGACGGCGCAGCGGCCGGCTGCTGGGGAGCCGGGGCAGGAGGGACGGTGGGCTGGACCACCGCGGGCGCTGGCTGGTCGATCGGCGCGGCCACGACCGGTGGGGGAGCAGGCGGCGGTGGCAGTGGTGGCGGCGGGAGGCGCGGCTGCGGCGGCAGCGCCGGCTGGACCGGCGTGGGAGCCGGCGGAGCCACGACCGGCTCCGCCGAGCCTGGCGACGAAGCCACGGTGGTCCCGCCTGATTCGACTTGCCCCGACGAGGTGCCGCCTGGGCCCGACGAGGCGCCGCCTGGGCCCGAGGAGGCACCGCCTGGGCCCGACGAGGTGCCGCCTGGGCCCGACGAGACCCCCGACCCACCACCGTCCCCACCGTACCCGCCACGATATCCGCCATGCCCGCCGCCACCGTACGCAGGATGCCCACCGGCCGGTACGAGACTCCACGGATCGCCGGTGCCCCACGGCCCAAGGGCGATGTTGCCGTCGTCGTCCTCGTCATCGAGGCCGAAGTCGTCCGACGTCGCGTCCTCGCAGACCTGGCAGTCGAGGTCTTCGCGCGGGTATGGCGCGAGCTCGTCGTGACCGCGGCCGAGATCGAAGTACTCCTTCACGCGCCTTCGCTCGGTCGCGGCTGCCTCGGCGACATCGCAGCATGGCAGCCCAACGCCGTCCTTGGCGACGTGCACGGGAGCGCCCGCGAACGACTCGATCTGCCACAGGGCAGGCGCCACCCACGCGGTGGCGGCGAAGCTCAACGCGCTGATGAGGACCGCCCAGCCGACCCGGACGAGCTGGCGCTCCGGTGCCTCACGAAGCACGGCTCGCGGGCGCTCGGTGGCGAGGGGCTCGGTGGAGACCGTGCGCCACAGCCCCGCGCGCCGGGACTCGCGCACGCGCAAGAACCCGATGAACAGCACCGCGAGGCCACCCAGCAGCACGAGGCCAGCACCATCGGGCGCGGTCTGGCCGGCCGTGCGGTCGAGGATCGAGAGCATCCAGATCGCCGCCGGGAACCAGAACGCGACGAGCGAGGTGCGATCGGCGAGGCTCCAGAACCCGCACAACGTCGCCGGCGCGAACGCCATCCACAGCCGCGTTGAATCGACGTGGGACGGAGTCAGCGGCAGGCCGAGACAGACCATGGCCCACACCACGAGCACCACGACCCACAACCGGAGGTCCCGGAGCGCGAGGCACTGGCCGAGCGCCGTCCCCGCGATCGTGCCGACGCTGAGCGGGATCGCCGACGCCAGATCGGTCACGCGGATCGCGCTGTAGAGCACGAGGCCGCCGACGAGCATCAGCCAGTAGACCACCACGACCTTCGCTGCCAGACGATCGCGATACGACAGCTTCATGGGATCACCGTCAGGGCGATGCGGCCCTGGTCCGGGCGAGCGACCAGCGAGCCGGAGAACGATCGCCAGTTGGTCCAGCGCAGCGGGGTGAACGCGATGCGGTCACGCCACATCGCCTCGATCCGGGCAACCTCGCGGGCCCGGTGCCCGAACCGGTTGTCCGCGGTGCCCGACGGGAACGCCAGGCGGACCGGAGCGCTTGCGGGCCGCTGCGGTTCGCGGGAGGTCCACGCCACGTCGGGGACGACAACCCACGACACGTCCGCTGCGGTGTGCGTATCGAGTGGCTGCGACCGGCTCGAGACCACGACCTGCCGCGTCGCGCCCCGCGCGAGCAGACCGGCAAGCGGCAACGTCCCCTGCCAGGCGATGCGGCCTCCGAGTCGAAGCGCCTCGCGGGACGATCGCGGCAGCATCGGCCGCTCGATGGCGGCGATCGGGGGGAACCCTGCCGGCGTGCCGGTAGGGGGGCGGAGCCCTGGAGCGATCGCGTCGGCGTGCATCGCGGCGGTGACCAGGGTGACCCGGGTTCCGGTCTCCGCCAGCTGCTTGGCGATGCCGAGCCACACGCGGACCAGCGCGTCGAGCAGCTCGTCAGGCGCACGCGTGGTCAGCGACTCGGTGCCACCCAGGTGGTTATCGAGGATCAGGCGCACCATCGGCTCGGCGGGCGGAATCTCGTCCGGCAGGCGCACCACGAGCTGGTTGGTCTGCAGCGAGCGGACCCAGTGGATGCGGCGCGTGTCATCGCCGGCCGCGTACTCGCGGATCCGGAACGTGCCCTCGGTCGGGAGGCGATGCGTCGGATGCGACCGCGCGTCATCTCCGCCCTGGCCGAGCAGCTGCTTGACGCCATCGACGGGGCCGAGCCGCGGCAGCACCAGGAAGCTCGCCTCACCGCGATGCACGAACGGGGTGCGCGTCAGACCGAGGACGTCCCCGAGCCACAGCCCCAGCGCGGGCGCATGATGTTCGCCGCGGCGCGCGGCACCGAGGTCGCTCTCGAGCTTGACGTCCGCGCCGGATCCCTCCGAGCCGACGACGTATCTCGTCACGCAGCCGTGGCGCGTCGTGCGCCCGATCGCGAACAGGTTCATCCCGGAGGGGATCTTCACCCCGCTCAGTCGGATCTCCTCGCGCACCGGATCTCCCTCGATGGCGACCTCCGGCAAGATCGACCGCGTGATCGTCGCGTGACGCCAGGGCACGTCGCCGCCAGCGGCGAGTGTGGTCCAGGTCGCGGCCAGGTAGACCGTCGCGAGGCCGAGGATGCCGATCACGCTGAGGCTCGCCCATCCGGTGAGGCCGCCCGCCACGAGCGCACCCGCGCCCATCCACATCATCGCGGTGCCCGTCGAGGTCAGCACGTCGAGGCGATGCCAGCGCGACCGCCGATCGAGTGCCCCGCTCCGCACGGGTTCGACGAACCGCAGCGCCAGCGCACCGGCCATCATCGCCCACAGCGCGACGAGCGCCGGGAACGCGGCATGCAGCAGGTGCTCGTGGTTCGACCGCATGGCGATCGCGGCGGCGACGATCGACGGCACGATCAAGGTCGCGATCCGCAGCGGCCTGCGCCCGATCATCGGCCCCCCGCCATCGCCACCAGGCGCAGTCGCTCGCGCACGGTCGCGCCATCGGTCCACAACCGGTGCCGGAGCACGTCGGGCGCCACGTGGTGCAGATCCTCCATGGTGACGAACTCGCGTCCGCACAGCATCGCCCGCGACTGCGCGGCGCGGACCCACGCCAGTGTCGCGCGTGGGCTGATCGACTGGCCGTCTTCGGCGCCGCGTCGCAGCCCGTTGATGTAGCCGACCGCCGCGTGCTTGAGCTCGGGCGTGACGTGGATGTGCGGCACGGTCTCGCGCCAGTCGATGAACGCGGCCTGCGAGATCACCGGCGCGAGCGCGGCGAGTGGCGAGCCAGCCAGGTGGAAGTCGAGCACCTTGACCTCGTCGGCGGGCGACGGATAGCCGATCTCGAGCATCACCATGAAGCGGTCGATCTGAGCCGCGGGCAGCGCGTAGGTACCCTGGTGGTCGATCGGATTCATCGTCGCGAGGACCTGGAACGGCTCCTCGAGGCGATGCGTCACACCATCGACGGTGACGCAGCGCTCCTCCATGACCTCGAGCAGCGCTGACTGCGTCTTCGGGGTCGCGCGGTTGATCTCATCGGCGAGCAAGATGTGCGTGAAGATCGGCCCGGGCCGGAAGTGGAACTGGCGGTCACGCATGTCGAACACGTTCGCGCCGGTGACATCCATCGGGAGCAGATCGGGCGTGAACTGGATCCGCCCGAACTGGGTCGCGATCGCCGCCGCGATCGCCTTGCACAGCTGGGTCTTGCCGACCCCCGGGACATCGACGAGCAGGACGTGACCGCGCGCGGCCATCGCGGTGAGCACGCGCTCGATCACGTCGCGTTTTCCGACGATCACCTGCTCCACGGCGTCGAGGACCTGCAAGTACTCGGCGTGGATCCGCTCGACCCGCGCTCGCAAGGGGCTGCGCTCGACGGGCGCGAGCTGCGGCACGGCGACTTCTTCGCCACGATACGGACCACCGTGTTCCACCATGTCATCCTCCTCGGAAGCGCGACCTACGTGATGCCTTGGCAGCTTGCCGACCAGCCACCGAACGATCGATGCCGTTGGTGACGATCCCGTGCGCGGTGCCGCGGGAGCCTCTGCCTGGTCGTGCCACAGACCTGCGTAGGCATCGGCGAGCCGGCGCCGGATCGGCTCGTCCCCGGCGACCACGTAGAGCAGCTCGAGCACGCCGGTGCGATGCTCGATCGGGATCACCGGCGCGAGCGTCTCGGGCGTCTCGCTGACGAAGTCGGCATCGCCGAGCGGCGGGCGGCCGAGCGCGCGGAGGCCGGCATTGGCCTGCTCGACCTCGTTCGTCGTCACCTCGCCGGTCGCGAGCAGCAGCCCACCCACGACCCGGCCGATGCGCCGGGCATCCGGAACACTCGACACGCGAGGGAACGCCTCGGAGGCCGAGGGTGTTCCCGGACCGCGCGGCACGAACAGCTCGTCGTGATCTAGGTGGGCCATGGGGAATGTTCAGACTTCGACCGGGGCCACGAGTATGTGGGATGAAGGTGGCGGAGCAAGCGATTCATTCCGAGCCAGATCCCCTGTTGTTCAGCGGCTGTACATCGCGCCGAGGTAGACGAGCGCCCGCCTGAACGAGGTTTCCGTGGTGCCTCCGAGGTCGCGCCAGATCGCGCCGCGCGTCTCGAGCGACCACGCGCCCGACAGCTGGCGTGCGAGCCGGAGCTGGAGCGAGCTGCGGTTCTCGTCGTCGAGCGTGGTGAAGGTCTGGTTCTGCACATCCTTCTGCACGATCAGGCCGTCGAGGTACTGATCGATCTGGAGCGTCGCGAGCGCGCTGGCGTAGATCTTCCATGGCAAGTCCGTCGTCGACGACACGCTCACGCGGTGGCGTATCAGCGACTGCCCGAAGCTGTTCGAATCGGTCACCGTGAGCTGGTAGCTCACCGCGGTCACCAGGCGCCCCACCGAGGTCAGCTCGAGCCCGAGGCGCTGGTATCGGTCGCGGCGCGGCAACGTGGTGCCCGCGAAGCATTTCGGGTCAGGCGCCGCGTGGTCCGGACAGGCACTCGCGAGCGCGATGCTGTCGTACGCGCGGGCCTCGACGCCGGCAAACGCGGCGAGCTCGAGGCTGCGTGTCCCGCCGGCAGGTTGCCAGAGCGTCAGGTCCAGCCGCACGTTCGCAGCGGGGCCCATCCAATCGAACGCGCGATCTGGCTTGTACGTGAAGCTCCGACCGCCGATCGCCAGGGTGAGCGAGCGGTCGTCGCTGCCGCGCAGCACGAGCAAGCCATCGGCACCCAGGCTGCTGAACGTGCGCGCTCCGATGCCTGCGCTCAGCGGCAAGGCATCCGCGCCGGTGATGCCGAACCCCGCCGAGACCGGTCGAGTGCCGAGCTGTCGGACCCACCGCACGTCGCCGACGAGCAGCGTGACATTCTCCGTCGAGGCCTCGTCGTTGCCGACGATGCGAGACAGCGCCGAGACCGTGAGCGCATACCCGCCACGGACCGCCTTGCCGCGCTGATCGATCTTCGCACCGAGCCGGCCGACCGCCGCCCCGACCCGCGAGGTCATCAGGCCGGGTCCGGTCTCGACCCGCTGCACGTTGGTGTCGACCTCTGCGCCGCCCTCCGCGGTGATCGTCGTCGGAGATGCGCGCACGACCGTGGCCCCCGCGACACCCGCGAGGCCACCGAAAATCACGAGCGCCGCGCGACGCATCGCCGCAGCCTATCGCATTCACATCGTGGTACGCACCTGGCATGCGCGCCGTGCTCCTGCTCACCGTCCTCGCCCTCACTGCCTGCAAGGGTGATCCGGTGAAGTGCGAGCAGGCGTCTCGTAACTTCGCGACGCTGACGTACTGGAGCAAGGCGAACGCGGAGATCGCGAAGCTGCCTCCCGAGCAGCGCCAGGCGATGCGCAAGCGCAAGCTCGGAGACTTCACCAACGAGCTGGAGACCCGGATCGATCTCATCGTCTCGCAGTGCCAGTCGGCGAACAACGAGGAGCAGATCGACTGCATGATCGCCGCGAAGACGGCCGAGCAGGCGCTCGCATGCGCCGAGCTGGCGCCCGACGCCAAGCCGTAGTCGGGCGGTCAACGTGATCGGCGGTGATCGCGAACCGTCGGGCTGTCGTCGGGCTTCGCCTTGCGGTGATCGCGGACCGCCGGGCGGACGGCCGGGCGATGGTCGCGAACGATCGGCGGCGTGGAGCGCACCCGGATCGGCGGCGGCGGCGGCTGGTAGCTCGGCGGCGGCGGACGGTGATCGCGGATGATCGTGACCGAGGGCTGGTGGCTGGGAAGGCCGGCATCGTAGACGACCGGCGGGTTGACGACGATCGTCGGGCTGACGACGACCGCCGGGCCGACGACCTCGGGCTCGCGATCGACGCGCACCGCGACCTCACCGCCGGTGGCGCCAAAGCTATCCGGATCGGTCCAGCCACCGGCCGTCCAGATCCACAGGGTGCCGTTCCATGCCCACGCCCCCGCGCTCCACCGCGCTCCGTCGAACGGCGGCGATCCGGGGTTCTCGAACGGTGCCTCGGGACGCGGCGGCCGCAGGCGGGCGCCCATCGCGACGAGCGCGCCGGAGATCTGTGCACGCACGCGCAGTGCGTCTTCGGTCCGGCGATGCTCGAGCTCGACCACCAGCGCAGCCTGGTGCGCGGCCCGGGCGTCACGCTCGGTGCGGATGCGCAGGCGCTCGGCGCGGGCCTGCGCTTCGAGGCGCGCGCGGAGATCTGGATCGGCATGGCACCGGGTCACGAGCCAGGAGATCATGAGATCTCGCGTGGTGTACGCCTGGGTTCGCCACCGCAGCATGAGCTCGGCGTGGGCGCGCTTCGGGGCCTCCGCCTCCCAGCGCAGCCGGAGCTCGGCCTCGAGCCGGGCCTTCGCGTCGAGGTCGGCGCGGGCCTCGGCCTCCGCCCGCAGCCGGCCTTCGGCCTGGGCACGAGCGTTCGCTTCGACGCGGGCGCGGAACGCCACCTGCGCGCGGGCCCGGGCTTCGAGATCCGCGCGGGTCTCGGCCTCGTCACGCACGAGCGCTTGAGCGTCGAGCCGGCGCTGGCGGGCGGTCTCGTCGGCGCCGAGCGCGACCAGCCGTGACCGGATCCGGGTCCTGACCTCGATCGCGCCGGTGGTCTGTGCGGCGCGCGCCTGCCGTGCTTCGGCCCGCAGGTCATGCACGCGGATCACCTGAAACGACGCGAGCACGTCTGGATCATCGGTCGCCGCGGTGATCGTGCACACCCCGGCCGCGTTGGTGTCGAGGCGGAGCGTCGCCCCGAGCCGGCCGCGGCCGGTGTCGTTGTAGGGCAGCTCCTCGTCCTCGGGTGGCGCCTCTGGTGGAGGCGGCGGCGGTGCGGCCGTGACGACCACCGGTGTCTCGCCCTGGACGACCAGCTCGCCGGCGGGCGTACGGACCCGCGCCTCGCCCCACGCCCGTGGCGCGACGGCCTGGACGACCACGCCAGTGGCCGCTGCCATGCGCTGGCGATCGCGTTCGCGCTGCGCCCGCAGCTCGGCGAGCCGACGCGAGCGATAGGCTTCGAAGGGCTCGCCGACCGCGCCCTCGAGGTCGGCGCCGGGGCAGCGAACGCGCCACTCGATCCGCTGCGCGCGCGGAATGTCGAACCGCAGCGCGACATCATAGGATCCCTGCGCAAGCTCGATTCCTCCCGCGCCGGGGGCGGCCACTGCGTCGGTGGGGGCGCCCGCCTGGCGGGGCATGACGAGGGCATTGCCCTGACCGACCAGCTCGGTGCGATAGCGTGCTGCACAGGCGGCGAGCGGGAGGAGGGCACAGGTGGTGAGGAAGAGCCGCATTCGCGGCACGTGGTGCAAAGGGTTGGCCATCACACCCAGCGGGGCATTCCCGCGGCTGGCCCCGGCTTTGCGAAGCGCCGACCCATGCACGAGTATCCACGACGAGACGACGCGCAGTTGCAGCTGGTTGTCCACGGTCTCCACGGGCCGGTCAGCCGGGTTCGTGAACGCCGAGTCACAAATGGGCTTGCCACAGTTGTGACCTTGCGACGTGGTTGGCTCGCGCTCTCGATCACCGCCGCGCTGCTCGCCGGGTGTGGTGGCGGCAGCCATGGTGATACCTACGCACGCGGCACCGACGTGCAGGGGCAGTGCTGCGAGCACCTGAAGGGCGGCCCGCGCGACAAGTGCCTGTCGGAGGTCGTGCGGGTGGCAGATCAGGGTGTCGCGAAGACCTCGATCAACCAGTCGACCTACACGTGCGTGGTCGAGCACTTCGTGTGCGATCCGGCGACCGGCCACCCGACGCAGCCAAGCGCGCAGGCGCAGCTCGAGTGCATCCAGGACCTCCCTTAACCCGGGTTAGGTCCCGATCGACCGAAACGAGGAACGGCGACCCGAGGGCCGCCGTTCGTGTGAGCGATCGAGTGGCTGGACTAGAAGTCCATGCCGCCCATGCCGCCCATGCCGCCCATGCCGCCCATGCCGCCCATGCCGCCGCCGTGTCCGCCGCCGGCAGGCGCAGCCGCCTCCTTCTTCGGACGCTCGGCGATCATCGCCTCGGTGGTGAGCAGGAGCGACGCGACCGAGGCCGCGTTCTGCAGCGCGGTACGCACGACCTTGGTCGGGTCGATCACGCCGGCCTTGACGAGGTCGGTGTACTCGAGCGTCGCGGCGTTGAAGCCGAACGAGCCCTTGCCCTCCTTGACCTTGCTGACGACGATCGAGCCGTCGACGCCGGAGTTCTGCGAGATCTGGCGCAGCGGCTCCTCGAGCGCGCGACGCACGATCGCGACGCCGAACTGCTGCTCCTCGGTGAGCTTCATGGTCTCGAGCACGGCCTGCGCGCGGATCAGCGCGACGCCGCCGCCCGGGACCACGCCCTCTTCGACGGCCGCGCGCGTTGCGTGCAGCGCGTCCTCGACGCGGGCCTTCTTCTCCTTCATCTCGACCTCGGTGGCAGCGCCGACCTTGATCACGGCGACGCCGCCGACGAGCTTCGCGAGGCGCTCCTGGAGCTTCTCGCGATCGTAGTCGGAGGTGGTCTCCTCGATCTGGTTGCGGATCTGCTTCACGCGAGCCTCGATGTCGGCCTTCTTGCCGGCGCCATCGACGATCGTCGTGTTGTCCTTGTCGACCGTGATGCGCTTGGCCGAGCCGAGGTCGGTCAGCGTGAGGTTCTCGAGCTTGAGGCCGAGATCCTCGGTCACTGCCTGACCACCGGTGAGGGTGGCGATGTCCTTCAGCATCTCCTTGCGGCGATCACCGAAGCCCGGCGCCTTGACGGCGCAGATCTGCAGCGTGCCACGGAGCTTGTTGACGACGAGCGTGGCGAGCGCCTCGCCATCGACGTCTTCCGCGATGATCACGAGCGGCTTGCCCTGCTTGGCAACCTGCTCGAGCACCGGGAGGAGCTCCTTCATGTTCGAGATCTTCTTCTCGTGGATGAGCACGAGCGCGTCGTTCAGCACGACCTCCATGCGCTCGGTGTCCGTCACGAAGTACGGCGAGAGGTAGCCGCGGTCGAACTGCATGCCCTCGACCACGTCGAGCTCGGAGGTCATGGTCTTGGCCTCTTCGACCGTGATCACGCCTTCCTTGCCGACCTTCTTCATCGCCTCGGCGATCATGTTGCCGATCTCGGCATCGCCGTTCGCGCTGATCGTGCCGACCTGC
>JAGSPR010000215.1 GCA_018262455.1 Deltaproteobacteria bacterium
TGCACGTTGCGGCCCTCCGCTGTCACCCGCGAGACGAAGGCCGACCCGCCGCCCCAGCGCGCGGGTGCGCGCTCTGCTCGGAGTCCGCGCCGGAGGCATTCCCCGACGCCTCTTGAATCGACACGATCGGTTCGCGTCCGTCGAAGCAAGGACGCGAATCCCGCCACGGCAACGAATCCCTCTAGCGGGAGATCCGATGCCGGAGGTCGGTTACGTCCCGTGTTACCGTCGGGCGTGCGCCGAAGCCTCGCGCAGCTCGCGAGCCTCGCGCTCATCGGCAGCGTCGCGCACGCTGACGATGCCGCGGAAGACGCGCGCGACGTCTTCGGATTCACCAAGCGGCCCACCGAGCCGGCGCCCCGCTGCGACGATGCCCGGACGCTCGGCTGCGCCACCGCCACCGACCCGTTCGATGCGGTGTCACCCTACGCGCTGCGCACCTGGCTGCCGGCGAAATCCCTGCGAACGCTCCCGGTCGCCGACGCGCGCCACGATCAGGTCGCGCACTTCGCGATGGGCGCGAGCCGCGACGAAGCCGGGCCGTACTTCGGCGGGGCGAGCGGACTCGAGAATCGCTGGATGGTCGAGGGTGCGCCCGCCGACAACCTGCGCACCGGCAACGTAGACACCCGGGTCCCGCTCACGTTCATGGAGAGCATGATCGTCAGCGCTGGCGGGTTCGCGGCGCGCGACCGCGCGAGCCTCGGCGGCACGATCGACGTCGAGCTCCGGCGCGGCGGGACGCAGCACGCGCTCGAGGCCCAGGCCTGGATCGGGATCACCACCTCCCCCCGCGAGCGGCCGATCGCGAATGCCACGTTCCAGCTCCGTCGGGTCTCCGTACAGGCCGGCCCCGAGCTGAACGGGTCGGTGGTCGCGACAGGTCCGCTGCCCGGCGTGCTCGGCGGTCGCAGCTGGTACGCAGCCGGCATCGCGCCGAGCCTGTCGCGCTCCGACGTCGCGTGGCGCGCCGCGCGGCTGGTCGATCTCGATCAGGATGGCGTCCCCGACGGGCTGCCCGGCCAGATCGCGGTCGAGCCGATCGAAGACACCGACACCCGCGCGGTCAATTTCCTCATCCCGGCGATGGCCCGGGTCGGCTGGGCGCGAGGCCACCACGACGTCGCGCTCACCCTGATCGGGCACGCGAGCCGTGACTCGTTCTTCCTCGCGAACGCGACACAGCAGGCTGCCGGCGTCGATCGGACGTCGTGGCTCGGTGATGGCATCGCCACGTGGAAGGGTTCGTGGCGAGATACCAGGGTCCGCGGCCAGCTCGCCTGGCACCGCAGCGTCCGCCGCGAGTCCGCGCACGATCCCGACGCCGCCGGCGCGCCCCAGCGCCTGAGCACCTACGTGCCCACCGAGCTGGCCGACGATCCGATCCTCGCCGGGGCGTGCGGCGACCAGCCGCCCGACGCCTACCCAAAGATCCCGAACTGCCCGATCCCATCGGGGTTCTTCGCGAGCGCCGGCGCCGGGACGCTGGTCGACACCGTCGGCGATCGACCGAGCGCGACCCTCGATGCCGCGCGCCGCCGCGGCAACCACGTGGTGCGTGTGGGTGGCACGTTGGAGGACACCCGCCTCGTGACGACCTCGCAGTTCACGGGCGGCGAGCTCGTGCGCAGCTTGTTCGAGGGCCACACCGATCGCCTGCGCTACCTCGGCGGCGCGTGTGGCGAGGAGGCCGGCAGCGCGTGCGAGTACGCGAGCCAGTCCGAGCTCACCTTCCGCACCCGCTACGCCGCGGCGTACATCGAGGACACCTTCACGCCGAGCCCGAACATCCGGGTCGACGGCGGCATGCGGTGGGAGCTGATGTGGGTCGGTCCCCGGCTCCACTTCTCGAACGAGCTGGCGCCCCGGCTCGGGGTCGCGTGGGACGTGCTCGGGAACGGCCAATCGAGGTGGTGGGCGAGCATGGGCCGTAGCCACGCGATGCTGCCCGCTGGCCTCGGCCCGACGATCATCGCGCGCAACAAGACGGTGCGCGACATCGCGTTCGACACCGCGACCTCGCGCGTGATCGACCAGGGTGCGGTGTACAGCGTCGCCGAAGGCATCCAGCCGGCCGCGCAGGACGAGCTGACCACCGGCTTCGAGCTGGGCGTGGTCAAGATCGCCCGCATGGGCGTCTGGGTGCAGCGGCGGTCGCTGCGTCGCGGGCTCGACAACGTCCTCGCGAACCCCGACACCGGCGAGGCGGCGTTCGACAATCCCGGGCGCCACGGAACCATCCCGGCGCTCCGCGAATCGACGGTGCTCGCGATCGAGGCGATGATCTCCCCGTCGCCGAAGATCTCGGTCCGGGCGAGCTACCTCTACGGTCGCACCGTCGGCACCTGGACCGGCCCGTTCGATCCGCGCCAGGGGGCGGCGCTCTATGGTGGCACCGACTGGGACCTCGATGCCACCAACCTGTTTGGCCGCCTCCCGACCGACCCCGGTCACCGGGTGTTCATCGAGGCCGAACGACGCGGCCATGCCCCGAAGGCGCTGGGAGGGTTCGAGCTCTCGGTGGCGACCCGGCTGGCGGTGACGAGCGGCCGCCCGCGCAACATCCTCGCCGACAGCGACCTCGGCATCGTCCAGCTGGTCCCCCGCGGTTCGGCCGGGCGCGGCCCCATGCTGTCGCAGGCCAATGTGCGGCTCGGGGCGCGCTGGCGAGGGGTCGACTGCTCGCTGGACATCTTCAACGTGTTCAACCGCCGCGAGCCGACCAACCTCGACGAGGTCTACGCCGGCCAGCAGGCGCGCCCGATCGTCGGCGGCACCCTCGAGGACCTCGTCTTCCTCAAGAACGAGGGCGGGACGGTCGCCGCCCGCCGCCCTGGTTTCGCACTCCCGACCGCCTTCCAGAGCCCGCTCTCGGTGGTGCTCGGAGTCCACAAGGCGTTCTGACTGTCCTACCTCGGTCCGAACTTTTCTCAACCCAGACCACCGGTTCTCCATCGATCCACGCCGGCGAGACCGCGAAGGTTCGGGATCTGCGTGATATCGTTTCAACGTTTCGACGTTTCGACGTTTCAACGTTTCAGATCGATGTGGGGGCCACGTCGATCTTCAGTTTCCCTGCGCAGTTCGAGGAGCTCATGGCCGACCTGTCTCAGTTCAAGGAAGCCGCCGCCGCCGTCAAACATTCGCCGCACGCCGTGAGTGCCTGGGAAGATGTCGAGGCACTCGCTGCCGATCTCGACCAGCCCGACGCGATCGTCGCGCTCTACAACGAAGCGCTCGGTGGCAACGTGGAGCCCCAGGTCGCGGAGATGATCGGCGCCCGCGCCGGTGGATTCTGTGACGAATGGTTCGGCGATGACCCGACGGTGCTCGAGAAGATCCTCGTACGCGTCACCAAGCTCGCGCCGGCTTCGGACTCCGCGCTGCAACGCCTCAGCGTCATCTACACGGTCGCGGAGCGCTGGGCCGAAGCGCTCGGCCTCTATGACCGAGCGGTCGAGTCGACCAAGGACAAGCCGCGTCGCGTCCGGCTGCTCCGCGAGGCCGCGCAGCTCGCCAAGGACGTCGCGAACCAGCCCGACAAGGCGATCCGCTACTACCAGGCGCTGCTCCCGCTGACCCCCGAGGACGGCCAGATCAGCCAGAGCCTCGAGCGTCTGCTCGAGCGTCACGAGCGGTGGCCGGATCTGATCTCGCTGTGGGAAGGCCGGCTCGAGACCCAGCCGAAGAAGGAGCGAGAGAAGAGCCGCGCCCGGATCGCGACCGTGTGGCTCGACAACCTGCGCGATCCGCAGCGTGCGCTCGCCGCCAGCAAGCCGCTGCTCGCGGAGGCCGATGACGATCGCGATCCGACCAGCCTGCTGGAGCGCGTGATCGATTCGCCGAACGCGACCAAGGCGATCCGCGACGCCACGCTCGATCTGCTGCGCTCGCACTACGACGCCGCCGCGCGACCGAAAGAGGTCATCCGCGTCCTCGAGAAGGTCATCGCGCTCGATCCTTCGACGAGCGGCCCCCTGCACGAGGAAGCCGGATCGCGGCTCGCCGAGCTCGACGAGCTCGCCCCCGCGATGGATCACTTCGCGGCGCTGCTCGCGATGAGCCCCGAATCCTCGGCGACCGAGGAGAAGCTGCGCCAGCTCGCCGAGCGCGGCGGCTTGCACGAACGCTATGCCGACGGCGTGGCCGCCGCCGCGCGGGCTTCGAATGATCCGACGCGGCAGGTCGAGCTGCTCGCCGAGGCCGCCCGCACCCGGCTCGATCGTCTCGAGGACATCGAGAGCGCGATCAAGCTGCTGGTCGAGGCCTCCGCGATCAGCGGCGCCGCGGAGCACGAGCAACTCGGAGTCGCCCGCCGGCTCGCCGCGCTCTACGATCAGACCAACCAGCCGCGAGACCGCCTCGGCGTGCTCGAGCGCCAGGCTCAGCTCGAGGGTAACGAGGTCGCGCGCAGCTCGATCCTGTCCGAGGCCGCGAAGCTCGCCGAGTCACTCGGCGAGACCGATCGTGCGCTGTCGCTGTGGGAGCGCCGGATCGACAGCGATCCGAACGACTTGTCGGGTCTCGACGCTCGCATCGGGATCCTCCAGGCCCAGGAGCGCTGGGACGAGCTCGTCGCCGCGCTCGAGAGCCGTGCGAACAAGGTCACGGCGCCCAACCAGAAGCGCGCGGATCTCGTGCGAGTCGCGCTGGTTCACCACCAGCAACGCAACGATCTTCCGGCGGCGATCAATGCCTGGCAACGCGTCGTTGCCGACCACAAGGATGACGAGGAGGGCATCTCGGCCCTCGCCGACCTCCTCGCCGAGACCGAGCGGTGGGCCGACATGGCCAAGCTGCTCGAGAGCACCTCGGGCAGGTCCACCGCGCGCACGATCGCGCGGCTCGTCCGGCTCGGCGATGCGCTGCGCCAGCACCTCGACGAGCCCGGCCGCGCGTTGTCGGCGTATCGCAACGCGATCGCGATCGATCCCGCGAGCAAGGAAGCACGGGCCGGGCTCACCGCCCTGCTCGAGGCCGACGGGACCCGCGCCGGTGCCGCCGACGCGCTCGCGCAGGCGTTCCGGATCAATGGCGATCTCGGCGGCGTGCTCGAGCTGCTCCCCGCCCGGCTCGCCGAGGCGAAGGAAGACCGCACACGGCTCGCGTTGCTGCGTGAGGCAGCCCAGCTCCGGCTCGAACACAAGCATGATGCGACCGGAGCGCTCGCGGACCTCGCGAAGGCATTCCCGCTCGCGCCCCGCGATCAGCTGATCGAGCACCAGATCCACTCGCTCGCCAAGTCGACCGGCGACTTCGCCACCGCCGCGGTGGCCTATCGAGCGGCGATCGACGCGCTCGGCAACGATCCCCGAGAGGCCGCGCGGCTTCGGCTCGCGTACGCCGATCTCGTCGGCGATCACCTGAACGATCAGCCGACCGCCGCCGATGCCTACGCGCAGGTCGCCAGCGTCGAGCCAGGTAACCGCCGCGCGGTGCATGCGTTCGCGAGCCTCGGCGTCGAGCTCGGACGATGGGACGACGCGGCGGCGATCGTCGTCCGCTACTGCGGCATCCGCGAGGCGTTCGACGACGAGCTGCTCTCGATCCTCGAGGTCGGCGCCGCCAAGCACGCTGCACACGACGCCGTGGCAACAGCGCTGACCACGGCACTCGACAATCTCAAGTTGCCGAGCGCGGTCGGCGCGATGTTCTGCTACCGGCTCGCGGTGCTGCACCGCGACCACCGGCACGACCAGCACGCGGCGATCAAGGCGATGCGTCGTGCGCTCGAGCTCGGTGGCGACCGTGCCGCCTGGCTCGGCGAGCTCGTAGCGCTGGAGCGCGAGCAGGGCGCGAGCACGCAGCTGCTCGACGCGCTGCGCCGGCTCGCTGATGCCGACGGGCGTGATCTCGATTCGCTCGTCGGTGCCGCGGATGTCGCATCCAAGCTCGGCGAGCGCGAGCAAGCGCTCGCGATCCTGTCCGCCGTCCTCGGTCGTGCCACCGCCGCCTGGCGTGGCACCGCCTCGATCCGCTCGGCCCGCTCGGTCGACGCGGTCGCCAAGTGGGCGATCGACGCGCTCGTCGATCTGTATCGCACCGGCGGACGCGCGCGCGCCGCGGTCGACACGCTGATCGAGGCCGCGCGGCTGCCGTTCGATCAGGCCACGCGCCGCGAGATGCGGTTGCGCGCCGCCCAGCTCGCCACGGTCGAGCTCGGTGACAACTCCGCCGCGATCGACATGTACCGTAGCGTGCTCGCCCAGGCGCCGAATGATCTCGAGGTGATCGAGCGACTCGCGCACGTGCTCGGGCTCGAGGACCGCGTCCCCGAGTTGCTCACGTTGCGCCAGATCCAGCTCGGCCTCGAGACCGACCTCGACAAGAAGCTCCAGCTCCGGCTCGAGCTCGCCAAGCTCGTCGGGATCGTCGAGGAGCGAGGCGGTCGGCTCGATGCCCTCAAGGCCAACCTCGAGGACTGCCCGGGTCACGAGGCATCGATCGACGCGGTCTCCGAGCTGCTGTCGAGCAAGGGCCAGCATCGGCCGCTCGCGGATCTGCTCGAGCAGCAAGCCCAGCGTCTCGAGACGGCGGGGGAGATCTCCCGCGCTGCAAAGCTGTGGGCGCGCTATGCCCACGTCGCCGAAGCGGACACCAAGGAGGTCGAGCGTGCGATCAGCGGCCACCGCCGCGTCGTCGCCCTCGCACCGACGAGTGAATCCCTGCGCGCGCTCGCGCGGCTCAACCTCGAGCGCAGCCAGCCAGGTCAGGCCGTGCCGTGGCTCGAGAGCTTGCTCGGCACCGTCGCGCCGGCCGAGCGCCTGCTGGTGATCTCGCAGCTCGCGAAGGCGCACCTGTCGGCCAACCAGCCTGACCGCGCGATCGCCGCGATCGAGGTCAACCTCGACGACAAGGAGCAAGCAATCGAGCTCCGCATGCTGCTCGCCGATCTGTATCGCAAGGCCGAGCTGTGGGAACCGCTCGCGCGTCACCTGACGCGCAGCCTGCCACTGCTCGGGGGGCCCGACGGCGCCAACGAGAAGCTCGCGCGCGAGTTCGCCCGCGAGGCGTCGTCGATCTATCTGACCCGGCTCGACTCACCGGCGAAGGCGATCCCGGCGCTCGAGACCGCACTCGCGCTCGATCCCACCGACAAAGACCTCCGCACCGCGCTCGCGATCGGGCAGCGCGTCGCCGGCCGGCTCGTCGAGGCGAGGGCCCTGCTGGCGGAGCTGATCGCCGACTTCGGTCGCCGGCGCTCGCCCGAGCGTGCCGCGCTTCACGTCGAGCTCGCACGAGTCTCGCAGGCCGAGGGAAAGGTCGACGAGGCGATGACCGAGATGGAATCGGCCTCCAAGATGGACGCGTCGAACGCGGCGATCCAGAAGGAGCTCGCCGAGATGGCGCGCACCACCGGCCAGCTCGACAAGGCCGAGCGCGTGTTTCGCGCGTTGCTCCTCGTGGTCCGCCGGCAGCCGCCGGGCGATGACGAGAACGAGGTCGGCGCGAGCGAGGTGCTGTTCGAGCTCAGCAAGCTCGCGACCGGCGACCAGGCGACCGAGTTGCTCGAGAGTGCGATGGAGACGGCGATCTCGTCTGACGCCGAGGTCCGCCGGCTACGCCGCTCGCTGATCGCCCACAACGAGGGCGAGCTGCTGCTGAAGGTCCTCGAGAAACGGCTGGCCACGAACCCCGATGTCCACAGCCAGGCCCGGCTGCTGAGCGACATGGGCGAGGCTCTCGACAAGCAGCTCGATCGAGGCAACGAAGCGCTCGATGCGTTCATCCGCGCGATCGGCGTGATGCCCTCGCGTACCGATCTCCACGAACGTGCACGGGAGCTCGCCAAGCGCACCGGGCAGACGAAACGCTTCGTCGAAGCCGTCGACTCCGTCGTCAACCAGCTCCGCCGCAAGGACGATCCGCCGCTGATCGCCAACCTCTTGATGCGCGCGGGCGAAGCCCTCGAACAGGACGCCAACGATCTACGCGGCGCCGCGAACCTGTACCGTCGCGTCGAGATCCTCGGCGAGCGGCTCGCCGAGGCGTTCTACGCCCAGGCCCGCGTCGCCGCCGAGCTCGGCGATATCCCCGAGCAGGCCCGCACCCTCGACAAGATGTTCGAGCTCGCCGGTACCGACACCGAGCCGACGCCAGGCCAGGTCGACGCACTGTACCGGCTGTCCGAGATCTTCCTCGGCAGCGAGGCCCGCAAGCGGCAGGGCTTCGAGCTGCTCGAGCGTGCGTTTACCGCCGAGCCGCGCTGGGGGCAGGCTGGCCGGCTGCTCAAGATTGCCGTGGCTGACATCGGGAGCACCAACACCACGGCAGACGAAGACAAGATCCTGGCGATGTACGAGCGCGTCGCCCGCAACGGCGGCGACAGCGAGCTGCTGCTCGACTTCCTCGAGAGACGAGCGGGGTTGCCCGGCGCGTCGCCGCAGCAGATCCGCGAGGCAGTGGACGTCGCCGTCGAGCACGCGCAAGAGCAGCGCGCCGAGGCGCTGCTCGTCCGCGCGGTGGCCGCCGCCCGCGAGACCGCTGATGGGCTCGGCTCCGCTCCATGGGCCGTGCTCGCCCTGGCCGAGCGCCGACTCGCGGCCGGAGATCTCTCGCAAGCCAAGGATCTGACCTACGAGATCGCGCCGATCGCGGAGCCCGAGCAGATCGACGGGCTGGCGATGCGGATCGCGACTCGAGCGCTCGCTCACCGTCGCGTCGACCTCGCGGCAGATGTCTACGAGTTCCTGCGCGAGCGCAGCCCCGCCGACCGCGCGGTCTGGCAGCCGTTGCTCACGATCTACCGCGAGACTGGTGACGGCGACCGGCTCGGCAGCGTCATCAGCTCGACCCTGCCCGCGCTCGTCACGGCCGGCGAGCGCAACGCGCTCCGGCTCGAGCATGCGCGGTTTCTGATCGAGAACCTCAAGCGGTTCCACGACGCCCTCGACGTGCTCCGCGACTGTCTGTCCGATGATGCCGACAACCTCGAAGCCGCCGAGCTCTACGAATCGACGCTGCGCCAGCTCGGCGACGACGACGGGATCGCGGAGTTCCTGTGGAAGCGGTTCGAGGATGCGCAGAAGCGGGGCCATCGTGACTCCACCGTGGACGTCGCGCTGCGCCTCGGCGATCTGCTCGAGAAGACCAACTCGCCCGACGCGGTCCGCGTCTACCGCGCCGCGCTGATCGTCGCCCCGGACGACCGCGAGATCCTGCGCCGGGTCGTCGGTCTGCTCGCCGAGCACGACAACCCGCGCGAGGGCGCTGTCCTCATGGAGCGCTTGCTCGCCGTCGAGACACCGGAGCGAGCTCCCGAGCTCGCCGGCCGGCTCGCGACGATGTGGGAAGCCGCTGGCGATGTGAAGGGCGTGCAGCGCACGCTCGAGCTCGCCCACGGGTCCGCTCCCGACGACCGGGCGATCCACGACCGGCTCGAGAAGTGGTACCGCGATCACGAGCTGTGGGCCGAGCTGGCCGAGCTCATGACCCGTGACGCCGAGCGCATGGAGGATGGAGCTGCCGTCGAGCGCTTGCGGGAAGCTGCTTCCGTCTACTCGGGCTTCCTCGGCCAGCCCCTCAAGGCCGCGGAGGTGCTGCGCAAGGCACGCCAGCGTGCGCCTCACGTGGCCGAGCTCGTCACCGACCACGCCACGGCACTCGCCGCGGCAGGCGAGCTCGACGCCGCCCAGCGCGCGATCGGTGAGGCCCTCGCCACCGTCAAGGGCGATGGACGCACCTCGCTGTTGCTGCTGCGTGCGAGCTTCCGTCAGCAGCTCGGCGACGACGCGTCGGCGGTCACCGATCTGAGCGAGGCGTACGAGCTCGACAAGGAACGCATCCACGAGACGCTCAGCCTGGGGCTCGAGAGGCTACGCGCCCGAGCCGAGCGCGACGGCGACCTGCCGACCGAGCGCACCGCGACCCTCCGGCTGGCCCAGCTGCTGACCAGCCACGGCGAGCTGGAGCGCGGGCGTGCCCACCTGGTCGCCTGGATCGAGCGTGACCCACGCGATATCGAGCCGCTGTACATGCTGTGTGACCTCGACGAGTCGATCTCGCACTGGGACGGCGTGTCCGCCGCAGCGACTCGCCTGGCCTACGTCACCGAGGGCGAGGCCCAGGTCGCAGCCGCGCTTCGAGCTGCCACGGCGTCGGCCGCGGCCGGCCGTCCCGCCGATGCGGTCCCCGTCCTCGAGCTCGTGCACCAGAGCCAGCCCAGCGTCGAGGTGCTGCGCAACAAGCTGCGCGAGACCTACGAGGCAGCGGGCGAGTTCCGCTTGCTCGCGGGCGTGCTGATCGCCGACGCCGATCACGGCGCCGATCCCGCACTGCGTTACCAGAACTATCGCCGGGCCGCCGAGCTGCTGCTCTATCAGCTCGAGGACGCGGCGGGTGCGCAGGTGCCGGCCCAGAAGGCCCTCGAGCTCCAGCCCGACGACCACACCGCGCTGATGCTCAACGTCGACGTCCTCATCGCGTCGGGCTCTCTCGAAGATGCCGGACGTACCCTCGAGGCTGCGATCCAGGCCCAGAAGAAGCGCACGCCGGAGCTGGCGGTGCTCCAGCAGCGGATGGGCCGCGTCGCATCGATGATGGGCGACAAGGACGGCCAGCTGAACTGGCTCAAGAAGGCGTTCGATGTCGATCGCAAGAACTCCGAGGTCGCCGCCGAGCTCGCGCAGCTCGCGACCGAGATCGGCGACTACGAGCTCGCGCTCAAGCCGCTGCGGGCGATCACGCTGATGGACAACCCATCCCCCGTGACCCGGCCGATGGCCTTGCTCTGGGAGGCCAAGATCGAGCACGCGCGTGGCAACCGCGCCAAGGCCGAGCTGTGGGCGAAGAAGGCCCTGCGCGAGGACCCCGCGTTTGCCGACGCCCAGCAGTTCCTCGACGAGCTCAGCGCCAGCACCTGACGTCCAACGACGAGAGGCCCGACACCTGTGTGC
>JAGSPR010000524.1 GCA_018262455.1 Deltaproteobacteria bacterium
GTCGACACGCTTGTGGAAGAAGCTCTGCTTGTTGCCGCCGGTGTACTCGTAGACCGCGGCGATCTTGTCCTTGTGGATCGTGACCCGGGCGCCGCGATCGGCGGCCTCGAGGACCGCATCGGCGAGCTGGCTGCCAGCCTCGTCGTCGCGCCACAGGAACGCGCGGATATCGACCGAGCGTTCCGCGTTGCGGACCCGGCTGAGGATCGCCTGGAACGCGACGTCGCCCGAACCGAGCACCCGCAGCTGCAAGCCATCCACCGGACTCGATGCGGCGCCGAGCGGCCCCGGCAGGCCGACCGGGAGCATCTGGTTCACCCGTCGGGCTCGACGCCTGCCCGCCCAGAACGAGGGTCGACGACGGACGGGACGGCGCACCATATAGAAGCATACGGGTAACCCACCCGGGGCGGTGGGTCAATCGCGGCGAGCCCCCAGGCAGTTCCTGTCATCCCAGGGTGTTACGGGCCTCGCACGGGGGCCCACCTCCAGGGGGGTTGTCATGGCAGACATCGGCCTGTTGCATCCCGCAACAAGAGGATGTGGTGCCGTTTGACCTCAGCTACTTATGCATGGCGTGAGGCTTGCTCGGAGCCGAGACCGTGTGTGAAGTCGAGCTCAAGAGCATCCGCAAGCTGTACGACGGCGTCGCCCGTCCGGTGATCCCGGACCTCGACCTGCTCGTGCCCGCCCGCCAGATGGCCGTGCTCGTCGGCCCCAGCGGCTGCGGCAAGTCCACCACCCTGCGCATGGTCGCCGGGCTCGAGGAGCCCAGCGCGGGGACGATTCACATCGACGGCCGCGACGTGACCAACGTGGCGCCCGCCGACCGCGACATCGCGATGGTCTTCCAGAGCTACGCGCTCTACCCGCACATGTCCGTGTTCGAGAACATGGCGTTCGGGCTCCGGATCAAGCACCTCCCCGAGGCCGAGATCCGCAAGCGCGTGAACGCCGCGGCCGACAGCCTCGGACTCACCGCCTACCTCGATCGCCGTCCCAAGGCCCTGTCGGGTGGCCAGCGCCAGCGGGTCGCCATCGGTCGCGCCGTGGTGCGCGCCCCCAAGGTGTTCCTGTTCGACGAACCGCTGTCGAACCTCGACGCCAAGCTGCGCGGCGACATGCGGCGCGAGATCGCGCGCATCCACAAGGAGTCGAAGACGACCTCGATGTACGTCACCCACGATCAGATCGAGGCGATGACGCTCGGCGATCTCATCGTCGTGCTGAAGGACGGCGTCGTGCAGCAGATCGGCACGCCGGTCGACATCTACGAGCGGCCCGCGAACCGGTTCGTGGCGGGGTTCTTCGGGACGCCGTCGATGAACTTCCTGGCCGCGGACCTCACCGCGACGGGCGAGCGTCGCGCCGCTCGCGGCCAAGGCTTCGAGATCCCGCTCGGGGCCGCGCCCGCGTTGCGCCCTGCGAACGAGTCCGACAAGATCGTCGTCGGTATCCGCCCCGAGCGGCTGTCGCTGCAGCAACGCACCGATGACATCGGGTTGTCGGGCAACGTCGCCATGCGCGAGGTGCTCGGTGCAGAAGTGGTCCTCCACGTCGAGTCCGCGGCCGGTCCCCTGACGGTCCGTACCGATGCCGGCGCGGCGCCCCGGCTCGGCGATACCGTGCAGGTCTGGCTCGATCCCCATGCCGTGCACCTGTTCGACGGCGCCACGGAGCTCCGGCTGTGACCTTCGATCCGACGAAGTCCGATCGCGAGCTTCACCATCGCGCGCTCGTGCGAGCCGCGTGGGGAACCGTCCCCGCGGAGCTGCCGCCTCCCCCCGATCCCGCACCCCTTGCGGTCGCCCCGACAGGGCGCCGCGCTCGCCGCTCCGCCACCCGACTCCTGACGCTGCTGCTGTTCGGGGTGTGGCTCGTCGGCTGTGGCAACCACCACCAGGGCGTCGTGCTGTGGCACGCATACAATGGAGCCGAGCGCACCGCGCTCGAGTCCACCGCCGCCCAGTGGAACGCGCAGCATCCCGAACAGGAGCTCGAGCTCGTCGCGGTGCCATACGGCGCGTTCGCCGACAAGCTGACCTCCGCGATCCCCGGCGGCAACGGCCCCGACCTGTTCATCTACCCGCAGGATCGGATCGGCGACTGGGCGGACTCTGGGGTGATCGAGCCGATCGAGTTCTGGCTCGATGACAAGCGGGTCGAACGGTTCACCAACGAGGCGATCGCGGCGATGGCGTACAAGGGCTCGTTGTGGGGCCTGCCGGTCACGGTGAAGTCCCTCGCGCTCTACTACCGCACCGACCTCGTCGAGACACCGCCGGCCTCGACCGACGAGTTGCTCGCGCTGGCGCCGCGGATGCACGCGCGCGACGGCTACGCGATCGCGTACGCGAACGTCGATCTGTATGGTCATGCGCCGTGGCTGTTCGGCTATGGCGGCAAGATCATGGATGACACCGGCAAGCTCGCGATCGCGACCCCGGAGGCCGCCTCCGCGATGGCATTCGCGCGCAAGCTCGTCGTCGACGGCGTGGTTCGTCGCGGACATCGCGTCGAACGTGCCCTGGAAGGTCGCGCCGCTGCCCGTGGTCAGCGCGACCGGGCGCCCCGCGGCTCCGTTCCTTGGCGCCGAAGGCATCCTGATGTCCGCCCGCGCCCACGACAAGACCGCCGCATTCGCCGTCATGGATGCGCTGACCTCGGATCAGGCGGCGATCGCGCGTGCCCGCCTCGCACGCCAGGTCGTCCCCAACCCCGCGGCCTACGAGGATGCCGAGGTCGCGCGCGATCCGGTGCTCGCCGCGTTCCGCGCCCAGCTCGCGAACACGGTGCCGATGCCGATGGGGCCAGCGATGCGGATGGTGTGGACGCCGTACAAGACCGCCCTCGGCGAGGTGCTCGCCGGTCGCGCAGAGCCTGGCGAGCAGCTGCTCGCGGTCGAGCGTGAAGTCCATGGCTATCTCTCTGGCCCCGCCACGCACTGAGGACGATCGTGAGTCATCCCGTCGTCAGGCAGCTCCGGGACTTCGTGCTCGGCTCCGCGCTCGCCGTCATCATCGCCACATGTGCGTTCGTCGCGGTGCGCAACCGCGAGCTCGCCGCCAAGCAGATCGATCTCGCCTCGCGCGCCGCCGATGCGATCGCGGAAGGCCAGGCCCCGCTGCCAACCGTGCACGCCGTGCTCGTGGGCGACGCGGTCCCGTCGACCAAGAATCCGTACCTGCGCCAGCGCGAGGTCAAGGATGGCGATGAATGGCGCCCGCTCACCGCAGGCGGAAGCTTCGACGACAAGCTGTTCTACGACGCCGCGTCGCGGTTCGAGCGCCAGGGTCGCCAGCCCTTCAAGGAGCTACTCAAGGACGGCAGCGGTTGCGCGATCGCGGTCCGGGACGCCCCGGCCTACGCGCAGCTTGGCCACGTCGCGGATCGGTCGCGCGGCATCGCGATCGCGGTGACCCCGCCCGCGCACCCGGCGCCCTACCCCTTCCTCGTGATGATCGGCGTACTCGGCCTCGGTGCCGCGCTTGCCGCCGCCGGCGCGCTCGTCGGTGGTCGGGCGGCCCGTGCCGGTACGTTCGCCGGGGTCGCGGCGGTCGCGATCCCATGCGTGCTGTGGCGAGCCCCGATCGCCTCCACCGCGATCGTGCTCGTCGCCGCCGCGCTCGCGCTGGCGCAGGGCGCGCAGCTCACCGACCGGCTCGCGACCGGAATGCGCCGGCACCGCACCGCGCTCGGCTTCCTCGCACCCGCCGCGCTCGCGATGCTGATCCTCGTCGCGGCGCCCTTCGTGATCGGCCTCGTGCTCGGGTTCTACGACCACCACCAGGGGACGTGGACCTTCGTCGGGCTGGACAACTTCGGCGAGATCCTCTCGGGCGGAGGTCGTCCGCTCGATGATCCGTTGAACTTCTGGTTCATCCTCGGCGTCACGGTGCTGTGGACGGTAGCGAACGTCGCGCTCCACGTCACGATCGGCGTCTCGCTCGCGCTGGTGCTGTCGCGCAAGTGGCTGGCCGGCAAGGGCATCTACCGGATGCTGTTCATCCTGCCGTGGGCGGTGCCGAACTACATCACCGCGCTGATCTGGAAGGGCATGTTCACCGGCGAGTACGGCGCGGTGAACTCGATGCTCGACTACGCCGGGCTCGATCACGTCTCGTGGTTCGGCTCGTGGGCGACCGCGTTCTCGGCCAACGTCATCACGAATACCTGGCTCGGGTTCCCCTTCATGATGGTGGTCGCGCTGGGCGCGCTCGAGACGATCCCGAAGGAGCTCTACGAGGCCGCCGCCGTCGATGGCGCGAGCGCGTGGCAGAGGTTTCGCCACATCACGCTCCCTCACCTGCGTCCCGCGCTCGGGCCGGCCGTCGCGCTCGGCTCGATCTGGACGTTCAACATGTTCAACGTCATCTACCTGGTCTCGGCAGGCCAGCCGGGTGGCGCGACGAACATCCTCGTCACCGATGCCTATCGCTGGGCGTTCGAGCGCGGCGAGCGCTACGGCATGGCCGCGGCCTACGCGACCATCATCTTCTTCATCCTGCTGCTGTGGACCGTGTTCGGCACACGCGTCGTGCGCCGCAAGGGAGACGACTCGTGACCTCGCGACGCCCGAGGCTCATCTGGGTCATCCTGGCCCACCTCGCCCTGATCGTGGTCGTCGCGGTCGTGCTGTATCCCGTGATGCTCGTGTGCAAGAAGGCATTCGAGCCCGGACGTCAGTTCGCGCTCTCGGCGTCGCCGATCCCCACCGAGATGACGACCGACCACTTCCGCGATCTGTTCACGGAGCGGGGCGCGAGCGGCGACCTGCTGTTCCTCCGACACGCGCTGAACTCGATCATCGTCGCGCTGCTCACCACCGTGGTCGGCGTCGCGCTGTCGTGCACGGCCGCCTACGCGCTGTCCCGGTTCCGGTTCCCGGGTCGCAAGATGGGCCTGACGATGTTCCTTGTCGTCCAGATGTTCCCCGCGACGCTCCTGCTGTTGCCGCTCTACGTCATCCTCAACAAGCTCGGCCTGCTCAACTCGGTCCTCGGGCTCGTTCTCGTCTATTCGACGACGTCGATCCCGTTCTGCGTGTGGACGCTCAAGGGCTACTTCGACTCGCTCCCCCGCGAGCTCGAAGAAGCGGCGCGGATCGACGGCGCCTCGCCGTGGATGATCTTCCGCAAGATCATCTTGCCGCTCGCTCGTCCCGGCATCGCGGTGACCGCGCTGTTCTCGTTCATGACCGCGTGGAACGAGTTCATCATGGCGTCAACGTTCATGACGAACCAGAACCGCTACACCCTGCCGGTCCTGATCCAGTCGAGCGTCACCGAGTTCTCCGCCGACTGGGGCCTGTTCGCGGCGGGGGCCGTCATCACGTCCCTCCCCGTCATGATCGCGTTCTACGTGCTGCAGCGTTACCTCGTCGGTGGGCTCACCGCGGGCGCCGTGAAAGGCTGACGCTCAGATATCGATCAGGCCACCACTCGGTGGCTTCTTGTTCCCGCCCGGAGGCTTCTTGTTGCCGGTTCCGCCCGGTGGAGACGCCGGTCCGCCACCAGTGCCGCGCTTGACCAGCTCGACCTTGTACACATTGTCGTGGTCCGCGAGCACCTCGAACTTCTGATCGACATCCCTGTATCCGGAAGCCTTGATGACGAGCTTGACCCGTTTGTTCCTGGCCGCGCCGAGCTCGACATCGAGCACGTTCTGATCGACGTGCTTGCCATCGACGGTGATCGACGCGGTCTTCGCGACCGCGTCCGGCGTGATCTCGATCGTCAGCTTCGCGGTCAGGTTGGCCTCGGGCACCGCCGCACTGCCTTCCCCACCGCCCGATCCCGCCCCGGCGTTCGAGCCGACCGCGGCGTTCGAGCCGACCGCGGGCGTGCTCGCAGATCCCGAGCCGGCTGCCGCGACCGAGGACCCGGTCGGCCTCGAAGGCTGGGGCGACGGCTTCGGGGTGGTGGGCAGGGTCGAGGTCGAGGTCGCCGCGACGGCCTCATCCTTCTTCACGCCAAGCCCGAACAACAGTCCACAGAACACGCCCACGGCGAGGCCCGCCGAGATCGCGACTGGCACGGCGCGCGAGGTCCGGCGTCGGATCACCTGCGCTGGCTGCTGCCCAACCATGTGCGGCGGCTGCATCATCGGTTGCATCGGGTAGCCTGGATTCGGCATCGTGATCTCCTACGAAAGCTAGAACCGACCGGCGAAGCAGAACCCGCCGATGGTGGCCGTGCCAGGTTGGACCCACGGTGCCACCGTCACCTTGGCGGCGATGGAAGCCGGTGAGCCGCTCCGCCGGGTGAGGTCGAGGCCGCCACGTGGCTTGGTCTCCGCCGGCTTTTTGTGACCTGGCTTGTACTTGAACAAGTACCAGTAGGTGGTGAACCCACCCGCGACCACCGCTCCGAGCAGCGCACCATCGGTGAACCTGGCGAGCAGCTGGCCGTTCGACTTGGCGTCGGCACGCTCGCTCGCCGACGAGTCGCCTGCCGTGAATGTCCCGTGCTGGCTCACGGCCAGCAGCCCCGTTACCGTGGCCACGCCGGCCAGCGCGATCGTCGCGCCGCCGCCGACGTAGAGCGGCAGTCGCGATGGACTGTTCACGACGGGAGCCTGCTCGACCACGTCAGGGACGTGTGGCTTGACCGGCTCGAAGATGA
>JAGSPR010000525.1 GCA_018262455.1 Deltaproteobacteria bacterium
CCGCAGGATCACGCCGGCAAGGCCGACCCGCTTGATCTCCGGATCGGTGTGCGCGGGTCGCGTGTTGTAGTCCTGCTCCTCGTAGATCCGGAAGCACACCCCGCTCTCGGTCCGCCCGCACCGGCCCTTGCGCTGGTCGGCGCTGGCCTTCGAGATCGGTTCGACCAGCAGCTGCGTCACGCCGGTCCGCACGTTGTACCGGTTCACGCGGGCGACCCCCGCGTCGACGACATACACGATCCCCGGGATCGTGAGCGACGTCTCGGCGACGTTGGTCGCCAGCACCACGCGCCGCTGCGGCAGCGTCTGGAACACGCGCTGCTGTTCGGACGGGGAGAGCCGCGCGTAGAGCGGCAACACCACGGTATGCGGCAGGGCGCGTTGCTCGAGCTCGCTCACGGCCTCGCGGATCTCCCGCTCGCCGGGGAGAAACACCAGCACGTCGTTGCGCGGATCGAGCTCGGTGATCTCGTTGACCGTGTTGGCCACCGCGTACGGGATACGTCCGCCCGGACACCTCGATGACCGGTGCGCCGCCGAAGAACGTCGCGAACCGCTCGGTCTCGAGCGTCGCCGAGCTGACGATCACCCGCAGCTCCGGCCGGCGTGGCAGCAGTCGCTTGAGGAAGCCGAGCAGGAAGTCGATGTTGAGGCTGCGCTCGTGGGCCTCGTCGACGATGATCGTGTCATAGCCGCGCAGCATCGAGTCGCCCTGGATCTCGGCGAGCAACATGCCGTCGGTCATGAACTTGATGTACGCGGTCTTCTTGACCCGGTCGTTGAACCGAACCTTGTAGCCGACCACCTCCCCCAGCTCGGTCTCGAGCTCCTCGGCCACGCGCGCCGCCACGCTGGTGGCCGCGATCCGCCGCGGTTGCGTGCACCCGATCTGCCCGTTCGCGGCTCGGCCCATCGCCAGGCAGATCTTCGGCAGCTGCGTCGTCTTGCCCGAGCCGGTCTCGCCCGCGACGATGATGACCGGGTGGGCATCGATCGCGTTGGCGATGTCGATGACCCGGGCCGTGATCGGCAGGTTCTCCGGGAACCTCACCCGATCGCTCATCCGGAGGCCTGGGCGCAGCACGCCCGGGGCGGTCGGGTGCGGTTCGGAGGGCGTGGGCGGTCCGGTCATCGCTTGGGCCTGTCCACGGTCCCTGGGAGTAGCACCTCGGTTGCGCGATGTCGCCGGTGCGGGTCGCTTGGGTACGATGCCAGCAAATCCAGGAGCGATTCCAAGGCTTCGGCCGACGGCTCCACTTGGTGATCAAGATCGACCGGCCGCGACCGATGGTCGAGCTGCGTCGATCCCGGTCACTTCTTCGCCGCGCGCGGACGCTTGTCGGGCGTGATCGAGTTGTCCTCGAACTCGGCACCATCTGTGAACTTCGCCCGGCTCGTCACGACCTCGATCGACGAAACCACTTTGTCGCCGATCTGCGTGCCGAGCTCCGCGCCGAAGTCGTAGGAAGTCGTATCGGACTTGCCTGCCGCGATCTTGATGTTGTTGGGCAGCGTGATGTGCCCGAGTTGCGCACCCGCTTGGTCGTAGAGATAGAAGTGAAGCCAGCAGAGCTTCACCTGGCGTTTGCTCCCGTTCTTGACCGTGTAGGCGAGCTTGGTCGGCTGCTTCTTGTCGTAGGTCGCGGTCGTCTTGCACGCCGCGGCGACCTCGTCAGCGGTCGCTGGCTTTGGTGAATCTGCCCACGCGGAGGCCGAGAAGCCAAGCGGAGCGATGAACCCGATCGAGCAAAGGGTGGCGCGGATATTCATGATGGACCTGGGGTGGAATGTACCTCGTCCCGTGCCAACGCCGATCGTGTGGCGATGATGGCCGGGCCCACGCCATCTGGCTCGTGATAGTGACCGCGACAGCCGAATGGACCCGGCGGCATCTGGGGGCGCGCGATGTCACGACCCTCGACGAGCGGATCGGGTGTAGGTTGCGCGCCTATGCGGATCTACGTGGCGATCGTGCTCGCGATGGCGGCTTGCGGCGGTGACGGTGACGAGCTCACGGCGACGATCGATAGCGGCCCGGTGCTCGGCGGCAAGACCGGCGACGTACGCCACTTCATGGGCATCCCGTTCGCGGCGGCGCCGGTCGGTCCGCTCCGGTTCCGCGTGCCGCAGCCGGTGGAGCCGTGGACCGACGTGCGCCCCGCGGTCGAGTCCGGCTCGATGTGTCCGCAGACGCTCAGCCTGGCCGGACCGAGCAACGACGAGGACTGCCTGTACCTCAACGTGTGGACGCCGTCGGGCGCGCACGACCTGCCGGTCATGGTCTGGCTCCACGGCGGTGCGTTCGTGTACGGCAGCGGCAGCGACAAGTACTACGACAGCACGCTGCTCGCGGAGCGCGGCGTCGTGATCGTCACGATCAACTACCGGCTTGGGCCATTCGGCTTCCTCGCACACCCCGCGCTGTCGGTCGACGATCCGACGTACCCGACCTCGGGCAACTACGGGCTCGAGGATCAGCGCGCCGCGCTCGAGTGGGTGCAGCGCAACATCGCTGCGTTTGGCGGCGACCCCAGGCACGTCACGCTGTTCGGCGAATCGGCCGGCGGCTTCTCGACCTGTGTCCACTACCTGTCGAGCCGGTCCCATGGCCTGTTCGAGGCCGCGATCTCGGAGAGCGGCTTGTGTGGCATGCCCGACTTCGCGCCGCTGCACGCGACCGCCGAGGCGCAGGGCCTGACGCTCGCGGACAAGGTCGGCTGCCCGGGCGGCGACGCGAACGCGGTCGAGTGCCTGCGCGCGAAGACCGTCGACGAGCTGATGGCCGCGAGCGCCGCGCCGCAGATCGACGACCAGCTCCCCGGCGGGCTCGCGTACCAGCCGGAGGTGCTGCCGAACCTCATCCCGAACGTCGACGGCTACGTGATCGAGCAGCCCCTGCGCCAGGCGTTGCTCGCCGGCAACTACGAGCCGCGACCGATGATCCTCGGCAACACGACGGACGAGGGCACGATGTTCCTGTCGGCGCTGTCCGCGAAGGAGATCACGAACGAGGCCGAGTACCGCGACGCGATCGCGGTGCGCTACCCCAACGCGGCCGACGCGATCGTCGCCCGCTACCCGGCGTCGGCATTCCCGTCGCCCAGCGCGGCGCTCGCCGAGGCGACGGGTGATGCGTTCTTCGTGTGCCCGACGCGCTTCGCCTCGCGAACGCTCGCGGACCACGGCGTCGCCGTCTACCGCTACATGTTCGACCATCCGCTCGCGAACCCGATCTTGCCCGACCTCGGCGTGTTCCACGCGTCGGAGCTGCCCTACGTGTTCGGCAACGACGACTTCCCGCTCGGGCGGATCGACGCGCCGCAGCTCGTCGACGCGATGCAGTCGTACTGGACCCAGTTCGGCAAGGTCGCCGATCCGAACAGCGCGGACGCGACGCCATGGCCGACCTACGCACCGGGCGGGACCACGCTCGTGCTCGATGCGCCGATCCGCACGACCACGGGCTACAAGGACGACCTCTGCGACTTCTGGGACTCGCTTCAGTGAGGCATCGCGCGTTCACTCGGCTCGCTGCCTTGCCTGCGCTCGCGAGATGCCGGAACCTTGGCGACGATGTCAGCGCGGTGGCAAGCGCTCCGCGCCGAGCTCGAGGTCGAGCTCGGCGAATCGATCACGATTGACTCGCTCACGATCGGGTGGCGGATCGCACAGCGCGCCGCGGGGCACCGCCATTCATCGGATGACGTGCTCACCGCTCACTACGCGCTACGCGCGGCGGGCTCGACGAACCGCGCGCTCGATCTCGGTGCGGGGATCGGAGGTGTCGGCTTGCTGGTGCTGTGGGGGCTCGGCGAGGCCGCGAGCCTCGTCGGTGTCGAGGCCCAGGAGATCAGCTACCGATTGCTGCGCGCCAACATCGCCGGCAACCAGCTGTCCGACCGGGTCGAGCCACGGCTCGGCGATCTGCGCGAGCTCGCGCTGGGCGAGCGATTCACCCTGGTCACTGGCAGCCCACCGTACTTTCCGGTCGGGACCGGCGTGATCCCGGCCGATTCGCAGAAAGCCCACGCTCGGTTCGAGCTGCGCGGCGACGTCGGCGACTACGCCCACGCGGCCGAGCGCCACCTGAGCGATGACGGCGTGTTCGTGCTGTGTTTCCCGACGGTGCAACGCGATCGCGCGATCGCCGCGGTGCAAGGTGCGGGGCTTGCCGTCGCGTCGTATCGCGACGTCGTGCCGCGGGCTGGCCTGCGGGCGCTGTTCACGGTGTTCGCGTGCCGACGACGCGCAGCAGAGTGCCGCATCGAGCCTCCGCTCGAGATCCGCCGTGAGGACGGCAGCCTGTCCGACGAGATGCTCGAGGTCCGACGAGGTTTCGGCTTCCCGCCGGTTCGCGGTCGGTGATCACGAGAGGGCGCAACTGCCCCCTGCACGCAGGTTGTCCTACCTCCCTCCCCGGCACCTGGTTACCCCGCGAGTAACTTGACTGGGCCGGCCAGGAGTCGATCCTGGCATCGGTGGGAAGGCGCCTCCTCTGGATCCTCGTGCTCGTCGCCGGCTGCCGGATCGGCTTCGAGGCGCACATCGCCGGGAGCGACGCGGAGAGCATCGACGATGATGG
>JAGSPR010000526.1 GCA_018262455.1 Deltaproteobacteria bacterium
GCTCGCCGGGTGGCAGGCAGTTGATCACCGAGGTCATGCAGCCTTGCTTGAGCTCCCACAGCAGGAAGTCACGCTGCGGATCGCTGAGCGACCGCACGACATCGGTGCGGGTCGCCTCGCTGCGGAGCGTCTCGTCGAGCAGGTCGAAGCCGACCTCGGGCTGGCGCGGCAGGCGCTGCTCGAGCAGGCGGTTGGCGACCCCGATCAGCCAGACCTCGATCTCCGCGGCCTCGGCCGGCGCACCGTCGGCCTGCTCGATCGCGAGCGCGAACACGTCCTTCAGGTAGCGCTCCGCGCGATCGCGGTCGAGCGTGAGCCGGAACACGAAGTTGTACAGCCGACGCCAGTGCGGCTCGACGAGTGCTTGCACCCGGGTCCGCTCCAGTTTGGTCCCCATCCTTAGAGCCGATGATACACGACGTCGCGCACAGGTCGCGCAGGTGCGCGGGGTTCGAGCGCCGTGGTACCGTGATCGCGATGACGCGACGCTACGCATACCTGGGAGTTGTCCTGGGTGTCCTGTTCGCGCTCGGCGGAGGCATCACCGCGTTGCCTGCCTGCTACGAGGTCCCCAGGCCCACCTGCGGGTTCCGGTGCGGCCCGGATGGCGAGTGCCCGGACGACTATGCGTGCAGCAGCGACGACGGGCGCTGTCACCTGAAGGGCAGCGCACCGATGGTGTGCGCGACCCCGGATGCAGGCATCGACGTCGATGGTCCGCCCGACTCGGCATTCGATGCCGGGCTCGACGGCAGCCCCGATGCGACGCCCGATGCCCGACCCGATGCGGCGCCCGATGCTCGACCCGATGCGACGCCCGATGCGACGCCCGATGCGACGCCCGATGCGACGCTCGACGCCAGCCCCGATGCCGCGCTCGACGCGGCGATCGACGCTCCGTGATCAGCTGACCTGGAGCTTCGGCTTGCCGGGCGGATGAACCGGCGGCGGCTCGGACTCGACCAGCCCGACGCGGCCGGTGACCTCCCCCCGGGGATCGTCGAACAGCGACAGCTCCTGGTTGATCTCGGCCACCAGGTCTGCCTTCTCGCGGTACGGCATGAACGCGCTCTTGAAGCCCGCGATGATGATCTCCTTGATCGTCTGGAGCGACCAGCCGTAGTGCTGGTGGCACAGGTGGAGCTCGCGCGACACCGTGGTGTCCGACATCAGGCGGTTGTCCGTGTTGATCGTGACGCGGAGGCCGTAGTCGACATAGAAGTCGACCGGGTGGGTCTCCCAGCTGGTCGCGGCGCGGGTCTGCAAGTTCGAGGACGGGCAGACCTCGAGCGGGATCCGGTGGTCGTTGACGTAGTTCAGCAGGTCGCCACTCTCGACCAGCCGGGTGCCATGCCCGATCCGATGCGCGCCGCACTTGTGGATCGCCTGATGGACCGAGTCCGGCCCGAACGACTCGCCCGCGTGGGCGGTGCAGTTGATGTTGTTGTCGATCACGAGCTGGAACGCCTGGCGATGCAGCTTCGCCGGGTTGTTGACCTCCGAGCCGGCGAGATCGAACCCGACGACGTTGTGGTTCTTGAACGCGACGCACAGCTCGGCGATCCGCAGGCTCGACTCGGGACCGAGCGATCGGATCGCGCACAGGATCAGGCCGTAGCGAATTCCCAGCTCGCGCTTGGCGTGGCGCAGCCCGCGTAGCACGGCCTCGACGACCTGCGCCGGTCGGAGCCCCGCCCGCGTGTGGAGCAGCGGCGAGTACCGCACCTCGAGGTAGCGCACGTTCTCGTGCCAGGCATCGTGAGCGAGCTCGTACGCACAGCGCTCGAGCGCATCCTCGGTCTGCATGACCGACAGCGTGATGTCGAACGCGCGCAGGTAGTCGTCGAGCGAGGCGACCTGGTCGCCGGCCGCGAGCATCTTGTGGAGCTCGCCCCGGTCGAACGTCGGCAACTTGATGCCCTGACGTCTCGCAAGATCGAGCACGGTATCGAGCCTCACCGAGCCGTCGAGGTGGCAGTGCAGATCGGTCTTGGGGAGGCGTTCGATGAGCTCGAGCGGGATCTCGGCGGACATCGAGGCAGTCTAGCCCGCCCGGAGGGGCGCCCGGGGCACGAGCGATGCAAGAAGCCTTGATCACCATGAAGATCATCACCGCGCTCTCCACGCTGCTACTCGCAGGGACGATGTCGCTCGGGTCAGCTGCGCCCGCGGTGGATCGTGAGACCACGGCGCGCGTCAGCTACACCAAGGCTCCTGCGCGAACCTCCCCCGACGAGCCCTGGATCGAGCTCGCGTCACCGACCCCGGCGAGCCACGGCCGCGAGTTCATTCAGGTGGACGAGCGCTCGGGGCCCCTCGCACGCTTGCGGATCGACGCGCATGCCGGTCGACCGATCGTGCATACCGTGCGGGTTGTCTACACCGACGGCACCCAGCGCCTGGTTCGGCTCGACAAGGTGCTCGACAAGACGCGGCCTGCCTACGTGGATCTCCGAACTGATCGCCAGGTCGAGCGGGTCATCGTCGTGAGCGAGGGCTCGCGCAAGATGCTGTACACGGTCTCGGCCGAGCCGGCCCGCAACCACATCGCGAGGCGCTGACTCGCGCTAACTCCGCGCACCGACAACGAACGTCCGCTCTCCCTCGCCGGGGACGACGACGCGCACGACCACGTAGGTCTTCCTGGCCAGCCCCGCTCCCCCGACCACCAGGTCCGTGAACCCGCCATCGCGATAGCTTGCGAGCCGATCGCTCGCCGGCAGCCCGACGGGCGCAGCGAATGCGCGATCGGCGTCGACCTGCCCCAGCATGCAGCGGAACGACCCGTGGCGGGAGAGCTCGGCGATCGTCGCGACATCCACGCGATCGAGGCGCGCCGGCGCGGGATACGGTTGCGCCTGGATCGAGACCAGCTGCGCGCGGAGCGTCCGGATGGCGAGGTTCGGGAACACGGTCTGGAGCTCGCGCGAGAACGCGGTCAGCGTGGCACGGGCCTCGTCCGCGGTGCGCGCGCCAAGGAGGTCGTGGCCGGCCGGGTGATGGTCGATCCACGACTGGACGGCGGGCTCCGGCCGCGGATCGCTCACGACCTCGATCCGACCTTCGAGGATCTCGTAGAGCTGGTGCTCGCCATACGGCGGCCGCGCCCGGATGCTGCCGAACATCGGGAAGGCCGACAGCGGATAGGCGCCGAGCCGCTGGTCGAGCTTCGGCCAGCGATAGAACGCGATCACGAGATCGCAGAGGACGAACGCCGCCACGAAGCCCCGGACGATTCGCCGCACGGACACCACCCGGTCGGGTTCGGGAGCCCGGCGCTGGAGCCGCGCCGCGAGCCAGTCCCAGTCGACGAACACGACCCCGAGCGGCAGCCAGTGGTAGTTCGAGAACCCCATCACGGCATCGAGCGCGAACGTCTCGATCACGAACATCGATCCGAGCAGCGCGCGCAGCACCGGTCGGCGGGTCGCGAAGCACGCCGCCAGCGGCGCGAGCTGCGCCACGATGTTGAGCGCTGCCGTGACCTTCCAGCGAACCGGACTGTCGACGAGCCAGTCCGCGATCGCGGTCCGCGGCAGGCCTGCGAGGTCGAACCGGACCAGGATGTGGTTCCTGAGGTTGTCCGAGCACACCCACGCCAGGGACGTGCCACCCGACGCGAGCTTCGTGTACGCGGCGCTCGCCATCATCAGGCCGATCGCGAGCTGGACGAGCAGCACCGACCAGGCGTACGCGTGGCCCGCGGGAGCTGCATCACCTCGCCGGCGTCTCCACCACGCGTCGATCGACCACGCATCTCCGCCGCGGGCCCCCAGGAACGCAAGCTGGGCGAGCAGCGGGGCATTGTTGTCGTGGGACCAGCTCGCCGCAAACGAGTACTCGTACGATGCGATCACGAGCGCGGCGACGAAGCTGACCGCGGTCGAGGTGCGACTGCGCAGCCCGAGCAGCATCGCCACCGTGGCCGCCCACGCGACGGCCCACACCACGGAGAACGCCATCGGGCTCGGCTCGCCCGGAACCAGCCGAAGGATCCCGATCGGGCGATACAGCCCGTGCGGGGAGGTATCGGGCGATCCCGCATAGCCGTCGCGTAACCGCCACAGCATCCACAGGATGCTGGTTGCGATCGCGATGCGCAGGATCGCCGAGCTGATCGGCCCGCCGGCGCGGAACCAGTAGCGCTGCCACCTCCGCATCGCACGCACGATACCCGAGAGACTCGCGCGCCGCGCGACCCAGCGCGGGCGTCCGCTCACTCGAGCGGGCCCTCACGGCCTCGTCGTTGGCGTACGCCGATCCCCCATACGATCGCGACCGCTTCGGTGACCGTGACCGTGACCGTCGTGGCGACCGCACTGACCAGCGGGACGGTCGCTTCGATCGCGAGCGGTACGACCGCTACGACCGTAGCCGGTGGT
>JAGSPR010000216.1 GCA_018262455.1 Deltaproteobacteria bacterium
ACCGCGAACGCGCGCAGCACCAGGCTGCCGTCCGGCTTGCGCTCGGGCGCGGTGAGCAAGATGTTGCTCGCGAAGCCGTGCAGGCCGCGATCGCCCTCGAGATCAGCGATCGTCTGGCTGACGTCGGCCTCGCTGCCCGCGACGACGAGCCGGCAGCGGTCCTCGCGACACTCGGCCGTCTGGAGCTGCGCGCCGCGCACCTGGTGGAATCGGCGGCGGATCTCGGCCTCGGTCGCCGGCGCCCACTCGGCATCGCGCGGCTGCGCGCTGAAGATCGCCTCGGCACTCTGGGTGGGCGGGAGCGTCAGGTGCGGGCCTGCGCCCGGGCTCGCATCGATCGACGACAACGCTGGCGGCTGGGGCGCCGCGATCGGCCCGGTGGGCGGCAATCTTGGCGTGGTGGGGTCCGCCGATCCGGGTGAACCGGACTCTGCCCCGTGGTCGCCGGCTCCGGGCCGCAGGGCGAACCATGCGACACCACCGGTGATCGCCGCGATCCCGACGAAGATCGGCCACCGACTCGACATTTCCAGACGAGCCTAGCACTTGCCGGTCCCCGTCGCGCCATGGCTAGATGTGACGGTCGTGCCCGCGCCTGTTGGAAGTACCCCGCCCCCAGGCGACGACGAGAACACCGAGGTCTTCGATCGGTCGGTGCCCGAGGATCTCGACGAGCCGACCGAGCTGACCGCGCCACCCGCGTCGCCCGAGCCGATCGCGCCACCTGAGCCCAGCGAGCCGACGGAGGTGACCGCGCCGATCGCGCCACCCGCGCCAGCGGTCCCGTCGGCCGGCCCGCTCCTCGCGGCCCTCGTGCCCCCCCCGGCCGGTCGCACGCGCGTGGTGATCGCGAATCCCGCCGACGGCGGGGTCGTGTACTGGATCGCCAAGCTCTATGGGTTCGCCGCGCTGGTGATCGTCGCCGCGTTCGCGTCCACCGCGTTCGGGGTCTACAGCTACTTCTCGCTCAACGCGCCGACCGTGCCCGACTTCGCGCGCTACGCGCAGACCGCGCCGAGCGTGACCCGGATGTACGCCGCCGACGGCACGCTGATGGGCGAGTTCGCCAGGGAGCGGCGCTCCGTGGTGCCGTTCGAGCGCATGCCGAAGCGGCTGGTCGATGCGTTCCTCGCCGTCGAGGACCACGAGTTCTTCGAGCATCGCGGGATCTACTTCAAGGGCATCCTCCGCGCGGTGTGGCGCAACCTCACCTCGGGTGACTTCGCGCAGGGCGGCTCGACGATCACGCAGCAGGTGTGCAAGCAGTTCCTCGGTGCCGAGAAGTCGTTGGCTCGCAAGGGCTTCGAGGCGGTCTGCGCGCGCCGGCTCGAGGCGAGGTACTCCAAGCGCGCCATCCTGTCGGTCTACCTCAACCACATCTACCTCGGCGCCGGCGCGTGGGGCGTCAGCGCCGCGGCCCAGACCTACTTCAAGAAGCGGCTCGACCAGCTGACGCTCGCCGAGAGTGCGCTGATCGCCGGGCTCGCGAAGGCGCCGACGAAGTACTCACCCGCCGACCAGACCGCGAAGCAGCTCAAGCGGGCGGTCGAGCGCCGCAACGTGGTGCTCGACAAGATGGCGGGGTACGGGCTCGCCACCGCTGACGAGGTCGCGCAGGGCAAGCTCGAGCCGATCACCCTGCAGATGTCGCGCGAGGTGTTTCCCAAGGCGATGCCTTACTACGCCGACTACGTGAAGACGTACGTCGGCAAGAAGTACGGCGAGAGCGCGCTGTCGGGCGCGGGGCTGCGCATCGAGACCGCGGCAGAGCCGACCTGGGAAGCCGCGGCCTACGAGAACGTCGACTACAGCACCCACCACCAGGACAAGCGCCAAGGCTGGCGCGGGCCGGAGTGGCGCGTCGAGGGCGCCGCGCGTGACATGTTCGTGGAGCGCCAGCGCAAGCTCTATGGCACCGGGCCGCTCGAGCCGAAGCGGCGCTACCTCGCGGTCGTCGACAAGGTCACCAGTGGCAACGCCGAGCTACGGATCGGTGATCGCCGGCTCCAGCTGCCGCTGCAGAACATGAAGTGGGCCGCGCGCTGGGAGGCTGGCAACGCCGAGAACGACGCCGAGATCGGAAGCGCGACCGCGGCGCTCAAGCCCGGGTACGTCGTGTGGGTCTCGCGAGAGATCCGGACGGTCGGCCGCTACCGCAAGTGGGTGATGACCGATCCGGTCAAGAAGAACCCGGAGTGGGCTCCCGCCGACGATCAGCACGAGTGGGATGCCGCCCACCCCGACATCGTCAAGCTCGAGCAGGTCCCGTATCCGCAGGAGGTGGTGTTCACCGCCGACCACCACTCGGGCCATGTCGTCGCGATGGTCGGGGGCGATGACTACGATCGCTCGGTCTACAACCGGGCGACCCATCCGGACGCGTGTCGCTCGCCGGGCTCGTCGTACAAGCCGATCTATTACTCGCTCGGGTTCCAGGAGGGCTACGGCTTCGACACCGTGCTCCACGATGTCCCGATCACGATCAAAGATCCCGACACCGGTGAGGAGTGGTCGCCTAACAACCTCGGCGGCACGCTCGACTTCGCGGTGACCCTCGAATACGCGCTCGTGTTCTCGAAGAACATCCCGTCGGTGGATCTGTTCCAGCGACTCGGCGCGCACAACGTCGAAGCGTGGGCCCGCCGGCTCGGCTTCACCACCAAGATCTTCGCAGACGATGCGCTCGCGCTCGGCGCGTCGTGCACCTACCTCCACGAGATGACGCGCGCGTACAGCGTGTTCGCCCGCAATGGCGCGTGGTGGCCGCGTCCCGCGGGCAAGGAGAAGGACCTCGTCTACGTGCGCCGCATCGTCGATCGCGACGGCAACACCATCGACGACAACACGCTCGCCGCCGACCCGCAGCTCACCCCCGCTGCCCGGCTCGAGCGGATCGCAGCCCTCGCCGGGATCGAGGCACCGCAGGCGATCCCCCCGCGCGCCGCGTTCCTGATGACCAAGCTCCTCGCCGAGGAGGTCCGCTACGGCTTCACCACCACCCTGCGCGGCACCGGCCTCAATGCCGCGGGGAAGACCGGCACCTCGAGCGATACCCACGACACGACGTTCATCGCGTTCACCCCGCAGTTCACGACCCTGGTCTGGATGGGCGACGACAAGAACAAGCGCGCGATCGGCCGCACGGACGCCGCGTACATCACGGTGGTGCCCGTGTGGGCTCGCTACATGTACGAGACCGCGAAGAACTTTCCGAACCCGACCATCCCGTGGGCCGTGCCACCGGGCGTCAAGAAGGAGGACCGCGGCGACCATAGCAAGGGCACGCGCGGGCCTCAGATGGACCTGATCTACAAGGGCCCGACGAAGCAGGGCGCCGCCGACGACGACAAGCCGCCGGTCTGATGGGGGTCAGAGGTGCGTGACGAGCCCGCTCGTGACCACCAGACGACCTGCGTGTCGCTGCTCGAGCTCGGTCAGGCCGGCGCATAGCGCGCGGCGGCTCGCCTCCGATGCGTGGCCGCGGTCGAGCAAGATCAGCGCGCCGCCATCGCGCACCACGCGCGACCATGCCTGCAGGGTCGTGGACCAGTCGTCAGCGGTGGCGATATCGATGCCCACGACGGCCGCGAGCGAGCGATCCGGAAGGCTCGAGGTGTCGGCGAGGTTCGTGGCGAGCTTCTTGGCGGCTCGCGCCGTGAGCCCGATCGGGACGACCTCTCGCTTGGCCCCGAACGCCTGCGCCAGCTTGAGGTTTCCGACCACGGCGATGGCGCCCTCGGCCTTGGCCGAGTCGAGTGCCTCGGTGATCGCGGTGACCGCGGGCGTCACGAACAAGCCGTCGAGCATGGGCCCGACGGTACTCTGGTGGCCCAGCATGGGCTACTGATCGCGAAGGTACTCGCAGCGCGGCGCTTCGATATGCGGCGTGATCCACGAGACGCCGAGGAGCTGGTCGAGCAGGAACCGGAAGTTTCCGTAGGTGACGACGAAGAAGTCCATCTTGCGCTTCTTGATGCCGCCGCCGGTGTCGTCGGCGCGCACGCAGCCGTCGTGGATCGAACCGTCGGGGAGCTGGAGGCCGTCGAACTCGGGGATGTAGAGCGGCTCGCCGATCGCGATGACACGAGGATCGACGGCGACCGACTTGAACGGGATCAGCGGACGCAGCCCGGCGCCGCGGCCGAACGGGTGCTCGCCGATGTCGAGCTGCTCGAAGCAGGTGCCGTAGCCGAACTTGCACGGTCCGGTGTAGTTGACGACGCGGTCGTCCATCATCAAGCCAGAGCCCTCGAGGCGGAGCGAGCATGCGAACTTCTCCGAGACGCGCCCGAAGAAGTATCCCTCGCGCGTGTAGAGCTCGACCCGCTTGCTCGCCGGGATCGCGCAGGCGCCGCCCTTGGTGACCATGGCCTCCTGACGGTCCTGGTAGTCGACCTCGCGCGTGAGCCAGTAGAACCGCAGGGCCCAGCCCTGGTCGTCCACGAGCGGGTAGCCGCAGCACAGCTTGTTCTTGCCGCGAAACGTCGCCTTGTTCTGGAGCGGGACGTCCTCCTTGGCGAGCTTGCTGGTATCGGCGTACGCGGAGGCACCCAGGGCGATGGAGATCAGGATCGCGAGGGCTCGCACCACCCGATCGTACAGTTCCCGGCGGCTGGAGCAAGCGCTCGGACACCGCCGGCGCGGTACAACGCGAGCATGTGGGTCCGGTCCCTCGGCCAAAGCCGTCCAGCGAGCGACGCAACGAGCGCCGCCGCGAGCGGTGGCAAGGCGACCGGACTCCTGCGGCTGATCGCGGCCGGGCTCCCGGTCCCCGATGGGTTCGTCATCGAGGATCATGCGTTTCGCGCGGTCGTCGATGGCGAACAGCTCCCGGCCGAGCTCGTGCGCGAGGTCTCCGCGCGGGCGGCGGAGCTCGGCGTGGTGGTGGTGCGATCGTCGGCGTCGATCGAGGACCGCGCCGGAACCAGCGGGGCCGGGGTATTCGCGTCGATCGTCGGCGTGCCCGCGAGCGAGGTGTGGGCGGCGATCCACGCGGTGTGGAACAGCGCGCGGACGCCGCTGGCGGCGAGCTATGCAAGGCAGCGCGGGGACCATGGCGGTCCAGCGGACGACCCGACCGCGAGGTGCGCGATGGCGGTGATCGTCCAGCGCTTCGTCCCGGGCGAGCGCGTGACGGTCTACACCCGGCCACCGGGAGCACCGCGAATCGATGAGCTGTGGGTGCAGCGCGGGGATCGGCTCGCCAAGCAGCCGCGTGGCGCTCCCGGACCGCTCGGTGAGCTCGCGCTGCAGGCGGAGCAGGCGATCGAGGCGCACGAGGGGGCCGATGTCGAGCTGGTGCTCGGCGAACAGCCGTGGCTGGTCCAGGCGCGACCGATCACGCACCCGGTGCCGCGCGTCCAGCGCCCGCCCCCGCCGTCGGTGATCGCGCCACTCGTCGCGGATGGACGGGTATGGACCTGGGACATCGCCCACAATCCGGATCCGTTATCGACCGCGCAGGCCGGGCTGGTCGAGCGCGTCGATCGAGCGGGGATCGCGCCGTGGTCGCTTCGCGTCTGCGCGGGTTACCTCTACACGGCACCGGCCCGGCACGGTGCGGCCGAGCCCGCCGCCGTCGCGAGCCGCGCCGAGCTCGACCGGCGGGCGGGCTCGATCGAGGCGAAGCTGGCGCGCTGCCTGGAAGCTCCCGAGCCAGGCGCGACGATCGAGCACGCGATCGCGCGCTATCTCGAGATCTACCGGATCTGGGCGTGCGAGCTGGTGCCGCTGATCCGGAGTGCGCGGCGCGGGCTGGCGCCCGAGATGCTGCCCGGCGCGCGGCCATCCGCCGTCGAGCTGACGCTGCTGGCAGCGGCACGTGGCGAGCTCGCGGTCGAGGCCGTGCTCGATCGGCTCGGCGTGCTGGCGCCGGCGTGGGACGTTGCGGTCCCGACGTTCGGCGAGCGACCCGCGTTGATCCACGACGCGATCGCGCGAGCCCGTGGCGTGCTCGGACGGTCGCCCGGGCCTCATCCGGATCGCGAGTCGCCGCACGAGCTTGCCCGCGCAGCTGCCGATCTCGCGGAGCGCGACGATGTGTGGTTCGCGCGCGCGCAGTGGCTCGTTCGGCGCGCGATCCTCGACAAAGCTCACGCGCTCGAGCTCGATCCAGAGGATGCCAGCTGGCTTCCACTCGACGAGCTCGCGGCCGCGACCACGCTCGATCGGGACGACGCGCGAAGGCGCGCGGCAGCGGCGCGTGATGCCGCGGAGCGCACCCGGGATTGGATGATGCCGCTGGTGGTCGGCGCTCCGCCCCCGACTCCCGGTCGCGCACTGGTCGGGGTCGGAGGAACCGGCCGGGTGACCGGGCGCGTGGTCCGGCTGTCATCTCTCGCCGCGACGGTCGCGGTCGGTCATGGCGATGTCGTCGTGACCCGGGCGGTGACCCCCGCGCTGGCCGTGACGGTCATGGGGTGCGCGGGGATCGTGAGCGAGACCGGCGGTCCGCTCGACCACGGCGCAGCCCTGGCGCGGGAGCTGGGCATCCCGTGCATCGTGGGGTGTCACGATGCATGGTCACTGCTGACCGACGGAATGATCGTCACCCTCGATGGGGACGTGGTCGTATCCTATTGATCAGCGACGAGATCGAGCCGTGCCTGGGGGGCGAGCTCAGTCTTCGTCGTCGTCTCGATCGGGTTCGTTCGGATCGGTATCGTCAGGCTCGTCGTCTGACGTGTCCGCGGGCATCGGCTTGCCGAGGCCCTTGTTCACCTTCTCTCGCAAGTCTTTGCCGACCTTGAAGAAAGGCAACCGCTTCTCGGCGACATGAACCGTCTCGCCGGTGCGCGGGTTGCGACCTTCGTAGGCCTTGTACTTGCGGACGGTGAAGCTACCAAAGCCGCGGATCTCGATGCCTTCCCCGCGTTCCAGTGCCTTCACCATCGAATCGAAGATGGTGTTGACGATCGCCTCCGCCTTACCGGCCGGGAGCTTCAACGTCTCTGAGATTTTCTCGATGAGCTCGGACTTGGTCACCCGTAACTCCGCGTAACTAGACATAGGCTACGCAAGTACGCATAGCGAAGGCAAGTATAACGCTGCGAAATCAGTCACATGCCTTTCGGTACGGCCGGGAGCTTCTGCTCGCCGTCCACTGTAAACGCCCGATATTCCGCAGGAAATATGTATGTCTGACAGCGGTGCCGGGCATAAAAATCGACGAGATCTCTCCAGGCGATTTCTCCGTTTTCGATGCCCGTCCGGAGCACCTGAGAGCTCAAAGCGATGCAGCGGTCGACCTTGGGCCGCTGGTGGCCTCGCCCGATCCGGTCATCGATCCCGACCTGGCGGGGTGGAACCAGGGAGACGTACCAGGCAGACAGCGGTGACAGCTCGACGGTCTCGACGCGGCTGACGATGATCGCCATGCCCGAGCGCCAGGCGCACTCGACCCGGACCTCGTGGTGGCCCTTGGAGATGACCATCGCGTTGAACCCGAGTGGCACGACCGCGTCGCAGCCGGAGATGTTCGGCGAGGGCGTCGTGACGACGAGGTATGCGAGATCCGACTGGGTCGTGTTCTCGATATCGAGCACGAGTACATCACCGGACCGCTGGGCGGTCAGCTTCAGACCGGCCGCATCGATCGCCGGTGATCCGACCTCGAGCACACGCCGACCTTCATCGACTCGATGGAGCAGCTTGCGTGACATCTCGTCGTACGTCGGTGTGCGCACACCCGCGACTGCCGCATCCTTCGCGAGGTGGTCCTGATATGCCGCCGGCGACGCGTTGAGATCCTCGATGGGTCCCGTCCCTCCGGCGCTCGGTCCGTCGGGCTTGGGCGGCAATGACACATCCCCGCAGAATCTGGCAACGGTGATGCCTGCAACCAGCAGGAGCCCTGCACCAAGGACGCCAAAGCGAAATTGTTCGTCGGAGAGCGACACCTGGATCCAACATACACGTCACACCACGCAGGCCGAAACGCAGACGCAGAAAACATTGACTCGATCCAGAGCCGGGCGCTTAATCGAGCCACGTTGAGGGGTCGAGCGCTCGCTCGGGTTGTCGCTTCGCTGGTCGTCGCGGTGACGTTGATCCATCGCGGATCCGCCTTCGCCGATGACCGCGTCGGCGAGCTGACGAAGGCGTTGTCGGCGAGCTCGAACGAGAAGACGCGGCTCTCGGCCGTGGTCTCGCTCGCACGCCTCGGCGACAAGCGCGCGATGAAGCCGCTCGTGGCCGCGCTCGCCGATCCGGACTCCAAGATCCGGGCGATCGCCGCGGTCGGGCTCGGCAAGCTCGGGCACAAGGCGGCGTTGCCGGCGTTGCGAAGCACCGCCACCGATGACGCCGACCCCGACGTCCGGAACCGCGCACGGCAAGCCACGCTCGCGGTGGCGAAGGCCAACCGGCTACCCGATCCGTTCGGGTCGACCACTGAACCCGTGACTCCCACCGCCACGAGCACGGTCGCGGCCAAGCGCAAGTCGTCGCGGGCTGGCTTCGGCAACCAGCCCCGCGCGATCGAGTCGCATCCCGATCTCTACGTGATGATCAAGTCATCCGCGGACGACTCGCCCGGCAGGGCCGACAAGAAGACGCGCAAGCTTCACGCCGACATCGTGCGCCAGACCCTCGCCGTGCAGTGCAAGTCGGCACCGAACGTCACCAGCCTCGCGACCGATGCCCAGCGCTGGGGGCTCGATCTGCGCAACGTCGATCTCTCGGTCACCAAGATGGATGTCGTCCAATCCGGCGCGTACATCGAGATCGCAGCCGAGCTCCGGCTCGCGATCTCCGATGACAAGGGCAAGATGCTGTCGTTCCTGTCAGGTGGCGCGAAGGTCCAGGTCCCGAAGCGCACGTTCAACGCGAAGTACCTGCCGAACCTCCGCAGAGAAGCGCTCGAGAGCGCGATGCGCGGCATGTTCGACAAGCTGCTCAAGCACCTGCGCGATCGCAGCATCACCTGATCGCGTCGCCAGCGCGGGTGATTCGAGCTACGCTCGCCGGATGTCTCGTGCGGCCGTGGTGCTCGGCCTCGTCGCCTGGCTTGCCGCGATCGCCCACGCGGATGATGTCCGGCCTCCGGACACCCAGGCCCCGCCCAGGCCGACCGGCGTGGTCACCAAGGCACCGAAGCTGCTCCAGGCGGTCGCCCCCGACTACCCGCCTGCCGCGCTCGCCGCGGGCAAGACTGCCAAGGTCAAGGTCAAGCTCTCCATCGACGTCGCCGGCACGGTGACCAAGGTCGACGTGCTCGAGAAGGTCGGCGACGGCTTCGACGAGGCGGCGGTCGCCGCGGCCCTGCAGTACGTGTTCGAACCAGCCGAGATCGACGGCAAGCCCGGCGCGATCGCGGTCGAGACCGCGATCAACTTCGTGATCGAGCAGCAGCCCGAGCCCGAGCCACCACCGCGCCCGCCGACCGCGCCGACCGTGCGCACCGGCCCACCCAACCACGCCGGCGCGATCGACTCGCCGATCACCCTCCAGGGCGAGATCGTGGAGCGCGGCACCCGGCGCAAGCTCGCCGGGATCATCGTCTCGATCTCGGAGCTCGGGCTCGACGCGGTCACCGGGGCCGGCGGGACGTTCTACTTCCACGGCGTGCCACCCGGGAGCTACACGGTGCTCGCCGTCGACGCGAAGTTCGATCGGCTGTCGCGGCCGATCACGCTCGGCAAGCGCGAGGCGCTCGAGGTCCGGCTGTGGATGCGGCCCAAGGGCGGCAATCCGTACGAGACCGTCGTCGAGGGCGAGCGCGAGGTCCTCGAGGTCACCAAGCGCACCCTGCAGCGCCAGCAGCTGACGAGCGTGCCCGGTACGTTCGGCGATCCGATCCGCGTGATCCAGACCCTGCCCGGGATGCAGCGCGCGCCGTTCGGCCTCGGCCTGCTGCTCGTGCGCGGCTCGAACCCCGACGACACCGGCATCTTCGTCGACGGCCACGAGGTGCCCTCGCTGTTCCACTTCCTCGGTGGGCCCTCGATCTTCAACGCCGAGATGCTCGAGTCGATCGATCTGTATCCCGGCGGGTTTCCGTCGCGGTTCGGCCGGCATCATGGCGGTGCGGTGGCGCTCGAGCTGCGGCAGACCAAGAGCGATGGCGTGCATGGTTCGGCGAAGGTCGACTTCATCGATGCCGGCGGTTACCTCCGGGCACCGCTGACCAAGGACCTGTCGTTCGCGTTCGCCGGCCGGCGGTCGTACATCGATGCCTTCCTCGGCTTCGTGCTGCCCGATCCCGGTCCCGGCGCGCAGCGGATCGTCACCCCGATCTACTACGACTACGCCGGGCGGCTCGACTACAACCTCCACGAGGACGGCGCCGTCAGCGTGTTCGCGATCGGCTCGTCGGACACGCTCCACGTGCTCGACAAGGATCCGGATGCCGAAACGTCGACCGACCTCAACACGGCGGTGAAGTTCTTCCGCATCATCGCGAGCTACACGCGCTCGCTCGGCGGTGACCTCAAGCTGACGCTGTCGCCCGCGTGGGGCCGCGACACGCTGACGTTCTCGGGCGCGCAGGCCGAGGCCGCCGGGCCGTTCACCAGCGTCGGGATCGTCAACAACAACCTGTCGTACCGGATGCGGATCCACGGCCGCGTCGACAACCACTTCACGATCGATACCGGGCTCGACATGCTGTCGCGGGTGACCCGCTACCAGGCGCTCGTGCCGCTCGACGACACGCTGATCTCGTCCGGGGGCGTCGACATCCCGCCGTCTCAGGTGCTCCGCGGTGCCTCGACGCTCGGCGTGGGGGCGTACGCCGACGTCGGGATCGACGTGACCAAGCGGCTCAAGCTGATCCCGAGCCTCCGCGCCGACAGCTACCTCATCGAGGGCCAGGATCGGTTCTCGCTCGACCCGCGGTTCGTCG
>JAGSPR010000527.1 GCA_018262455.1 Deltaproteobacteria bacterium
GGGTGGGGCGAGCACGGGAGGGGCGGGCGCAGCGAGCGCGGGCTCGGGCCCCGTGCCGGACCGTGACAGCCCGGCGATCGCGTCCATCGCGTCGAACTCGTCGCGCGAGCTCGAGCGTCCCGCGACGGGCGTGGGCGACGACAGCTCGCCGTCGAAGTCAGGCTGAGGCGCCGGCAACGGTGTGTGATCGTCGAGATCGTCCGGATCGTCGAGGGAAGGCACGCGGGACTTGACCTGGACGATCGCCTCGCGCTTGCGCGGATCCATCGAGATCAGCTCGCTGATCGGGTCGCGCTTGAACGGCAGGGCCTCGACCGAGGTGGAGGTGCCTTCGTCGAGATCGGCGAGCAGCGCGTCGAGCCGGTTGGCGCCCGTGGTCGGAACCCGCTGGTGGCGAGCGGCGACCGACTCGGCGCGGCTGTCGATGCTCGGGCTGATCGGCATGACCTGGACGCCTCCGGCCGACAGCGAGCCGAGCGACGCGAGCAGATCCTCGGTGGCCTCATCGATGTTGGTATCGGTGCGCGACAGCCCGGCCGCCTTGATCACCTCACCACGATCGGCGAGGTCCCAGCGATCATCCTCGAACGCCTCGAGCAGGTTCTCGAGCAGATCGGCGGCGCTCGCGTAGCGACGCCCCGGATCGGTGTCGAGCGCGCGCTGCACCAGCCGCTCGACCGCGGGCGTGACGTGCAGCGTGCCCGGCGGCACCTCGCCCGAGAGCATCGTGAACAACATCGCGCCGACCGCGAACACGTCACACGACGGAGAGGGCGCCTCGCCGACCGCGAGCTCGGGGGCGACGTAGCCGGTGAGGCCGCGCCACAGCGACGAGTCCGCTCCCTGCGCGACCGCAGTGGTGAGCGCCCGACCGACGACGAAATCACCTAGCCGCACGGCACCGTCTTCATCGATGAGCACGCTGCGCGGGTGCACGGCGCCGTGCACGACCTTCGCGCGGTGGGCAGCCGACAGCGCCTCGACCACGCTCTTGCCGATCGCGGCCGCGACCGGCAGCGCGAGCTTGCCGCCCTCCTTGCGATTGACGCGCGCCGCGGAGATCAGGTCCTGGACGGTGACGTAACGACCCACGCCGCGGGTGACGATCACGATATTCCGACCGTCGGACTCGACCGCCACCGTGGGCACGATGGACGGGTGATCGAGTCCGATCGCCGTGCTGATCGCGGTCGCATCGGTCAGCGCGTTGCGAAACGAGGCCTCCGCGAGCACCTTCGGATCGATCACCAGGCCGCGCAGGTTGCGATGTCCGCCCCACTGGGCCCGGTGGATCGCGCCGTACATCGTGACGGCGAGCCGTTCGCTCAGCACGACGCCGGCGATGATCTGCTCGGCCGCTTGCCCCACGGGATCACGATAACACCCCGCCGCGGCTGGCTCACCCGCCAGGCAGCCGGAAGTGCAGGTGGATCCAGGGTTCTGCGAACAAATAGAACAGCGCGGCGATCGCGAGGAACGGCCCGAACGGCAGCTCGGTCCGCATCATGGACGGCGGGGCGTCGGCTGCAGCGTCGGCTGCGGGATCCTCTGGAGCCGCCGGAGCCGCCGACGCCGCGTGCTCGGGTTCATCCTCACCGCGTCGAGTGACCGCGAGGGTGGCGATCCCGATCACCGAGCCGACGACCGAGCCACCGAACAGCGAGACCATCACGCCCTGCCAGCCGAGCAGCGCGCCGATCAGCGCGAGCAGCATGCTGTCGCCCAGGCCGAGACCCTCACGGCCGGTCACCCGGTAGTAGAGCTCGCCGACCAGCCAGGGCAGCCCGTACCCGACGACGATCCCGATCACGCCGTCGTACCAGGCGCGCTCGGGGAGCAGGAGCCCGAGCCCGTAGAACGCGACGATCGAGGGGACCGTCACCTTGTTGAGGATCAGCTTGTGATCGAGATCGATGAACGTGATCACGACCATGACGAAGCAGAACGTGGCGTAGATCGCGAACCGGACGAGCCGGAGGTCGAACGGCTCGGCCCACCACATCCCGGCGACCACAGCCATCCACCACGCCACCCCGAACAGCGCGCCGGTCAGCGCCTCCACGATGAGGTAGCGTGGCGAGAATGGCGCCTTGCACACCCGGCACTTGCCGCGCAGCCACAACCACGAGATCAGCGGCGTGTTGTCGTACCACCGGATCGGGGTCTTGCAGCCAAAGCAGTGCGAGCCGGGGCGCACGACCGACCGACCCTTGGGGAACTCGTCCGACGGGGGCCAGCGGTAGATGCAGACGTTGGCGAAGCTGCCCCACAGGAGCCCCAGCACGACCACGAACGCGTACACGCCCCAGGACGTGGAGAGGTACTCGAGCTCGAGCAGCGTTCCCTGCATCCGGCTGTCACGGTAGCGTGATTGACCTGGCCCGTCGAGAAAGCTAAGAACCAAGCGATGATCCGGAGGCCAGAGCGCGCGCGGGCTCAGATGATCCGTCCGGTCATCCTGTGGGCCCTGTGCGCGCTGGTCGCGTGTGGCCGGTCCAAGGGCATCCCCGACGACCAGCTGGGCGGCCTGGTCGTCGAGCCCAAGCCCGCGGCGAAGCTGGACGTCGATGGCGCGGCGCGCGACCCGGCCGAGCTGGCGCGCGCCCTCGCGAGCACCCACACGTCGGTGATCGCCGCGATCGGGGTCCACGCGGCCACGATCGACACCCAGACGATCGTCGAGGACGGGGGCAAGCAGATCAGCCTGCTGAGCGATCACGCGAGGATCGAGCTCGGCGAGGCAGCCAGCTACCAGGCCGTCTATACCAACTCCGGCGATTACGGGCGCGAGACGACGTTCGTCGGTGGCAAGCTCTACCTGCGCCCGCGCTACCAGCGCTGGCACGTCCGGGCGCCCGAGGCTCCCGACGAGCCGGCCGAGCTCCGAGACCAGTATTTCGGGGCGGTCGCCGCGACGTGGGACCTGGTCGGGTTTGCCGCCGAGCTCACCGACCGCGGGCCCGTCCAGGTCGGCGCGCGCACCGGTCGCAAGATCGAGGTCAAGCTGGCGCCTGGGCCTCGCGACGTCGCGCCCGAACCGCTGAGCCAGCGCAAGTGGCGCGAGGGTCGCAGCGTCCAGGCGCTCGCCGGCGAGGTGATCCTCGATGCCGAGCACGGCGTGCCGCTCGCCGCCAAGCTGTCCGGCAGCGTCGCGTTCTCACGTGACGGCCGGCGGTTCGTGATGAAGATCCAGCTCGACGCGCGGGTCGCCGATTTCGGGACCGTCACCGTCATCGTCCCGCCGCCCGAGGCCGAGGTCGTGGCGACGCCCGGACGGCTCGGCGAGGTCGACGAGCGAGACTTCCTGCTCCATGGCATCGCACCGCCGACCAACAAGGCCCCGGACGGCACCGCGGCTGCCCCGGTGCTGCCTCCGGCCACCAAGGTTGGCACGCCATGACCACCACCGCCCTCGTCCCCCGCCGCGACTACCTCGATCCTCAGCGCCGCCGCATCATCGCGCGCGCCGTCGCCGGTAGCCTGGCGAGCGTGATCCCGGTCCCGTTCCTCGATGACTGGGCGATCGGTGCGGTGCTGGGGAGCGGGTACCGGCGGATCGCGGCCTCGCATCAGATCGACCTCGACGACGACGCGGTCAAGACCCTGGTCCACGGCACCTCGCGCCCAACCTCGATCCTCGACCTCGCGAGCGGCGGCGTGATGGTGCGGCTCGCCGGCAAGACCGCGCGGCGGATGATGTTCGCGATCGCGACGGTGAACCGCGCCCGCTCGGCGGCACGCACGTTCGTCACCATGACGCTGTTCGACCACTACTGTGCCCGGCTCCACACCGGCCTCGCGCTCGATCGCGGGGCCGCCCTGGCGCTACGCGAGGAGATCGGGCGCGCGATCGACCAGACGCCCGGCGCGCTGGCGTTCCATCCGTTCAAGCGCGGCGCGGCGGTGGCTGCCCGCGCGAGCCTGCGGGCTCCGCTCCAGCTCGCCGATCTCGCGAGCCGCGGCGCGCTCAGGCGGCTGCTGTCCGCCCGCAAGAGCGACGTCACCGAGGCCGAGGTCGTCGACGATGTCGACGCGACGCTCGAGACCGCGCTCACGAACCAGACCGGGTTCCTGGCGCGCTCGGTCGCCGCGGTCGAGGCCCAGCTCTCGTCCGAGGGCAACCCGTTCCTCGACACCGCGATCGAGAACCTCGACCGACGGTGGCGCGCACGGATGGCGGCGGGACCAAAGCTTCCATGATCCACCAACCAGCCGATCAGGCGCGC
>JAGSPR010000528.1 GCA_018262455.1 Deltaproteobacteria bacterium
GCGCGCGGCCTGCTCCTTCATCCGGCGGAACTGCTCGTCCGCGGCGGCCTTCTGCCTGGCCTCGCGCTCGTCGCGATCGCGGTGGACGCGCGCCGACCGATCCCGCGCGGCCTTGTCGCGCGCCGCCCGCGCCGCGGGGTCCGAGGTCGCCATCCTCGCGAGGGGGTTATCGAGCGGCTGCTTGGCCGACTTCTCGCGCGCCGCCTTGCGCGCCGTCAGCTCGACCTGGAGTGCCGCGGTCTCGACATGGGAGAGCGGCTCGTCGTCGACGATCACCAGCGACGTCAGCCGGGACAGACCCGATTGCGCTCCCTCGAGGATGCGCTTCGTGATGCTCACGCGTGGAGCGTAGCACCCGGGACGCGCGATCAGTTGCGGTGCAGGATCGTCGCGCCCGAGCCGACGGTCCAGACATGGGCGCCCGCGCCCGAGATGCCCCACAGGCTCATGGTCAGGCCGGCCGGCGTCGTGATCGACCAGGTCGAGCCGTTCCAGTGGCCGGTCTTGCTCTGCGAGACACCCCAGACGTCGTTCGCTGCGATCGCGTGAAGGCTGACGAACACGGCGTTCGCGGTCGCATGCTGCGTCCAGCCCGAGCCGGTGAAGTGCACGGTCCCGGTGCCTGGTGTGCTCGCCCAGACGTCGGTCGCGCCGATCGCCTTGACCGCGTAGAAGTCGGTCCCACCGCCGGGCATCACGGTCGAGAAACCGGCCCCCGTCGAGTGCTTGAGGTACGCCGCTTCGCTGCACACCCAGATGTCAGTCGCGCCGGTCCCCGAGATCCCGAGCAGCGTGCCAGCGATCGCGTTCTTGGTCCAGGCGATCCCGTTCCAGCGCTGTACAGTGCTGGTCCCGACCAGCCATACGGCGTTCGCGGCCGACCCCGACACGCCGGTGTAGTCGATGTTGTCGACGCCAGGCACCGCAGACCAGTCCATGCCGTTGAAGTGGAGGACGGTCCCGTTCTGGCCGACCGCCCAGACATCGTCCGAGCTCGACGCCCAGACGCCCTTGAGGTTCTGCGTCGTTCCGCTCTGCATGGTCGACCACGCGTTGCTGCGACGCCGGATGATCGTCCCTGCATCGCCGACGGCGAACACGTCGGTCGCGTCGATCGCGTGAACCGCGCTGAGCCGGGTGCCCGCGGGAATCGGCGCGGTCTCGACGCACCACTGTCCCGCCGGACACAGCGTGACCGGCGGCCCGTCGATCGGCGCATCGACCGCCGCGTCGACCAGCAGGTTGCCATCCCCATCGACCGCGGCATCGACGATCAGGTTGCCGTCGCCGTCGACCGCTCCGTCGGTGCCGGCGGGTTGCGGCTGACCGCACCCGAGCGCAGCCACCAGGATGATAACGATCCGCCGCATGGGATCGCTCAGGGGGTCGCGAACGTGGTGATCACCTGATCGAAGGGCCCGTTGTGCCCGTCGTCGTCGTCATCGTCGTCATCGTCGTCATCGTCGTCATCGTCGTCGTCATCGTCGTCGTCGTCGTCATCATGGTGGTTGTTGTGGTGCCCCCAGCCGCGATGGTTGTGGTGGTTGTGGTGCTTCCGGCCGTGGTGGTTGGAGCCCGACCGCGACGAGTACGCCGCCGTCGCGGTGCAGCCGACGTAGTAGCCGCTCGGCGAGAATCGCTCGCACGCGTAGTTGTTCCGCGGCGGCGCGAAGTCCGCACAGTCACCTGCGTACGTGAACCCGCACATCGTCAGCCCCGGGCGTGCCGGATCGGGCTCCGCGCAGTCGCGGTCGGCGAGGCCCCCGGTGTCTCCGGCCGCCTTGTCACGCCCGCGGCACGCGATCCAGACGATCGGATCGCTCGGCATCCCGAACACGTCACCGTAGAACGCGCCCTCCTCGAGCGTCCAGTCCGCGCGCTCGGCCGCAGTCGTGTCGAGCTGGGCGTGCGGGCCGCGCAGCGAGATCGGCACCGTCACGTCGTTCGCGTTGACGCGCGCGAGAAGACACGCGCTGACCCAGCCGCGACCGGCCTGGTCGAGCGGTTGATCCTCCCACTCCGCCGCGAGGCCAAGCCCACCGAAGAACTCCAGCGGATCATGCGTGGTCGGGTGCTCCGCGACGATCGTCGTCCCCTCGGGCAGCGCGCAGCTGACGATGTACGTCAGGAGCTCCCGACCTTCGGCATCCGCGAGCAGATCACCCCAGCTCGCGAGGTTCGCCTCCAGCCGGTTCGACGCGAGCCGGTTCGACGCGAGCCGGTTCGATGCGAGCCGGTTCGATGCGAGCCGGTTCGACGACAGCCGGTTCGACGACAGCCGGTTGTTCGTCGTCACCGAGCCCGTCGACTCACCCTCGGAGGGGAGCTCGTCGGTGCACGCGGTCGCGAGAAACGAGGCGAGAACGAGGACGATCTTGCGCATGAGCCTCCAACAACCAGTGAACGTTTCCCATCATCACGGGCTGCGTGGAATTGTGCAAGATCACTATGTTAGCTCCGCTGTAGGCCATTCGGCGGAGGTGAATGGTGAAGGATCACAGCTCGCCGATCCGCCGACTCCAGATCGGATCTGCGCCCGCTGCCTCGATCCACTGGGCTCGCAAGTCCTCGCGAAGCCGGCCCTGGTGGGCCGCGAGCATCCAGAGCTCGAGGCGGAGCTGAACGTAGAGACCGGTCGTCACCGCGAGCGCCGTATCCCACATCGCGCTGTCCCCATGGGAGAGGAGCGCACGGAGGACGCCGATGACCATCCCCTCGTCCTCGTCGATCGCTTCCGTGGCGAACGTGTCGACCAGCTGCGCGAGCTCTTCGAGCTCCCCGCGCGCCGCGAGGATCCTCGCGAGCAACAGGCGATCGGGCCGGGTCGTGCCCTCCCCTGCACGAGTCTGCAACGCGAGGCCACGGCGCGCGAGCTGCAACGCCTCGTCGAGCTGGTTCTCCCAGAGCAGGTGCTCCCCGAGGTTGTGGGTCGCGACGCGCTCGAAGTGAGCTTGGCCGCTCTCGCGAGCGAGCTCGATCGCGAGGCGAAGGTCCGCCGCCGTCCGCTCGATCTGTCCCCGCGCCGACCACAGCCACGCGCGATTCCCGTACGCCGCGGCGAGATGAAAGCGATCACCGCGGGCCTCGCAGTCCGCGATCATCTCGCCGAACACGCGCTCCGCCTCGTCGAGCTCGCGGAGGTCCGCGAGCGAACACCCGAGCAACAGGCCCGCGATCGATGCAGTCTCTGCGCGGTTCGCCGCGCGCGCATCGACGAGCACGGCACGCAGCGCCCGCGCGCAATCGGCGAACCGGTGCTCGCGAAACAGCGCCCTGCCCTCCGCGAGCTCGATGTCGATCATCAGGGCGCGGTCGACGGTCGTCGCCGTGGCGAGGCGGGTGCGGGCGCGCGCCGCGACCTCCTTGGAGCGATCGAAGTCCTCGATGAAGTCGAGCACGATCCCCTGGTGGAGGAGGGCGGCGATCTCGAGCTCGAGATCACCGATCTCGATCGCGATGGAGGTCGCTTCCTCGAGGCTGGAGAGGGCCTCGTGAAGGCGATGCAGGCGTAGACGCGCCTGCGCGAGTCCGACCAGCGCACGTGCTCGCGTGAGGTCGCGAACCGCGAGGTTCCGCAGCGCACCCGACCACGCTTGGTCAGCGTCGAGCATGCGGTACTCGCGCTCCGCGATCTCGCCGAGTGCGGCGAACGCAGACGCCGCCACCGACGTGGAGCCGACGGCCTCGGCGTGGCGGGCGATCCGCGCCGCGATCGAACCGGCGTTCGGTAGCGCGCTGCAGTAGACAAGCGCGGCCTCGTGGATCATCCGGCGCACGCTGTCGTCGGTCGTCGCGTAGATGCCTTCCTCGACGAGCGGCTGGCGGAACGCGTGCCCGCGCGGTGTCGAGCCCAGGATCCCCGCGGTGGTGAGCTCGCGGAGGCCGATGTCGAGATCGATCATCGTCGTCGGCCCTCCGGCGCGCTCGACGGCCTCGACGACGGCGGCGAGCTCGTCGCGCTCGAGGTCATCGCCGACCACCGCGCAGACCCGCGCGAGCGCGACCAGCTCCGGCGCCAGGGGCGCGAGCTCGCGCGCCGCGATCCACGGGCCGAGCGCGATCGGCTCGAGCTCGTTGAGCGCGCTGGTGTCGAGGAAGGACTCGCCGCCCGGCCGCCGCCGGATCGCACCGCGCTCGTGGATCTCGCGCGCGAGCATCGTCAGGTGCAGCGGATTGCGGTGCGCGAGCCCGACCAGCTGGCGGACCGCGCGCATCG
>JAGSPR010000529.1 GCA_018262455.1 Deltaproteobacteria bacterium
CGCGGAGCTGGATGAAGATGGTCGGGAACGCCGCCGTCGGCGACACCGCCGCCGACGCGGTCCGCAGGAACCGCGGCATGGTCGCGAGCACCGAGGCAGCTCCGGCCCCGAGCAGGGTCTGGCGCAGGAAGCCTCGCCGGCTCAGTCCCGATGGTGGGCGGCGCTGTTTCGACATCGGCCCGTCATACTGCAGTCATCATGCCGGGGGCAACCGGTACTTGCGGCCTCGGCGCGCGGTGGAACGACGGCACAGGCGAAGCAGGTTCGGGGATCGACGACCACTGCGTCTGCCGGGGCGGCAACTGGAGTTGCCGATCGCCTCGGACGGGCGGGCGCGCAGGTGGTGCCGCGGGCCCCATGCCGCTCACAGGCGTGGGCACGACCATCGCGTCCGGGCCGGTGGTGCGTGCACCCTACGAGGTCGGCGCCGCCGTCGTGGGCAACACGATCTACGTCGTCGGTGGATCGGACGGACCGGGCCAGCTCGACACCGTGTACGCGCTGACCGTCAACTGAGCTTGCCGAGCGAGCGCGGCGACGCGCGGTCCTTCGGGTGTATGAGGAGCGCATGTCCTGGAGCATGACGTGCGTATTGCCGTGGCAGCAGCTCGACATCGATCGCGTGGTCACCGCGCTCGACGAGGCGCTCCGGCAGTGTGCCGTGAAGTGGCCGGCCTACGCGAAGGCGGTGCGCGATCCACCGGACAGCACGTCGTCGCGGCTCAGCGTCCACGTGATGTTCCCGGCCGAGCTCGTCGAAGCACCGGGATGGGAACTGGAGCGGCCGAGCGCCACACCCGACGACGGAACGTACCCGTGCACCTTCGATCACTACTTGATCGACCCCGACCCCGCGAATGACTACCCAGGAGAGTGCGGCCTCACGCTCGCTTCGAACCGGAGCGCGAACCGCGAGGCGTGGATCACGGCTTCCACGGTGCTCGAGCAAGCGACCGCGTTGCTCGGTGGCGAGCTTCGCGACTTCTGAGCATGGGCATCTTGAAGTTCCCCCACTCGTCGTGATTGACGAAGCTCGTCGCCGTGATCGTCGCGCGGGTCGTTTGATACGAGCGCGGGATCGCCATTTCGTTGCGCGTCAGCGGTCGATCGAGGGCCTGGAGCGAGGGCCTCATCTGCGATCCTTGAGACCGGCCGAGTCCTGCGGCAGGATCGGGAAGAGTTTGACATCGTAGAAGGTGTTGTGAAAGTCGTGGCCGCTGTGAGTGGCATAGCGCGCGACAACCGCAACTGCGTTGCCATCCGGCGAGTCATAGACTGCTTCGATGTTCTCGCGATCAATGATCGTGTTCAGGCAATGGTCGTCGTTGCCGGAGCATTGATCCTGTCTCACCGTCACGCCAAGCATCGTCGCCTTGCCATCTCGGACGGCCACCATGGTGCCGCCGCGAAGCTCGAGGTGATGGGATCCGAGGTGAAACGGTCGACGTTGTGATGGCGCTGGGCTCAGCACCCCGAGGTTGGCACGCAGGGCGCGTTCGGTCGCCAGGAACCGACTGGCTGCTGGCTGGTCGATCCAGCACACCGGGGATTGCGGCCGCACAAAGGAATCAGGGCATTGTTTGGCCCTCGACTCATCAACGTGTGTGTCGTCCCATGTGCTGGCGAATAGCACGTGGGTCCTGGCCGGCTTGCCAGGCGCCAGAACAATCAATGTCGCCTCACACGACGGATCGCCGCGCACGGAAGTGCTTTCTTGGCAGTTGGTGACTCGGACTGCGAGCTCGTGGTTGAGCGTCCAGCCGAGTGCGCGCACACGACTGGGCATCCGGCCATGGCGGATGTCGACGATGTCATTGCGCGCGTCATCAAGATCGTCGGCGTCGGCGCGCGAAACGGCGACGTCCAGCAGGGTGAACAAAGTGATCGACACCGGCGCGAATCGCATCGCGGATCTCGGAAGCACCTCGCAGGCCAGGATCTCAATCAGCGTATTCAATGAGTTGGGCCTCGTGTGGACGATTGGACACGGCTGAGACGTTCCACCACGCCGGCACGCCACGAATGGACCCGTCGCGCCGAGCGTTGGCCGTTCATGCGCCTGGCTTGCTCGTCATCTGGTCGCGCGACCACGCCGCTCGTGCTCCGGACCGCCTCTCGTCCGATGGCCGCACGCTCGGAGTGAGCGCGTCCCTCGAGGACAGCGCCGCTACCGGCCCGACGGCCGGGGGCTATCGCAGCCGGCGTTCGGCGCCGGTGTCCGATGCCGCGAGCGCACCTCGGTCGCGTCGCGCTGGATCGAAATCGACACAAACTTCGTCAGTCCTGACTCGACCTCGCGGACTTTTTGCTTTGTCGATCCGAAGGATCTCTGCGATGACTCCGGACATGAGGAATACAGGGCCGTTGATGATGACAGCGTGGCTCGTCATCTGTGGATGCAAGAAGGACAAGCCGGAGCAGCCGACCGGAGATCCGGTCGGCAAGCCGGTGAACGAGGGCAGCGCAGCCAAGCCCGCGCAGCTCGATCCGCCCAAGCCGGATGACTCCGCGGCTGGCAAGGTGAATGGCGTCGCGACCGCGATGCCGGCTGGGGCGGTGGCGGGCGGCGGCAGCGCGCCGCCGCCGGCCTCGGTTTCGGCAGCCGTGAAGTTCGGATATCTGCCCGGCGACTGGACGCGCACCGACGACGCGGGTGGGGGCAAGCTCGAATATGTCGCGGCAGTGAACCAGAGCGACTTCCCGGTCGACAACGCGGTGTTCACGTTCGGGTTTCTTCCCGTCTCCGGCGAAGATCTCCCGACGAAGCCAGCGGAGTACGGCAGCTGGTGGGCGCTGCAGACGAAGACGAAGGTGAACAAGACCGAGAAGCTCGGCGACGCATACTGTTTCGAGTTCCCGGATCCGAATCCTGCCAGCAACGAGCCCACCTTCACGGTCGCCGTGAACGTCCGTGGCCAGGTGTGGCAGTGCGGCGGCACGCTGTACCGCGACAAGGACCACAACAAGATCGCGAAGGTCCGCGACAAGGTCATCGCGGAGGCGAAGAAGATCTGCGCCAGCATGCAGTAGCCAGCGCGCTCTCCCGCGTGCGCCGGCTCGACCCGGTCCGTGCCAGGTCAGTGCGCGTCGGCTGGCTTGTCGAACCCGTCGAGCGTCTTGACCATGGTCTCGAGGTTGAGCGGCACGACGTCGCCGATCAGCATCAGCAGCGGCCACGAGTGCTCGTGGCTCGCGATGATCGCGTGCGCGTGCGCGACCAGCTGGTGGCGATCCGGCGGGGCGTCGAGCGCGAGCGCCTCGAGCGCGGCGAGCGTACCGGCGCGCAGCTCGTCGTCGGAGTGGTTCTCGGCCGCGGCGGCCTGCAACCGCTCGCCCCCGATCACGCCGCGCCGGGCGGCGTCGCGGTTCGACACGAGCTCGTTCCAGGTGTGTTCGAGCTGCCAGCGGTCGCACACGGCTTCGAGCGCGAGCGAGCGCCGCACTTCGGCCTCGGTCGGCGCGGGCTCGGCTGCGTTCGCGGTGGCGCCCGGCGTGGCGCGGATCGTCGCCGCGAGGTCGAAGCCGATCCACACGTGGGCCGGGCAGCTGCCTTCGCTGCGCAGCCGGTGGGCCAGGTACAGCACGGTGCGTGGCGTCTGCGCGTCCGCCGCGCGCCGGGCGAGTGCAGTGATGGCGAGCTTGGCCGCCTTCGCCGCCGCCGTGTGGGACGCGAGACTGTGATCGCCGCGCCACGGGAGTCCGCCCTTGGCGCTCGCCCACGCGTACAGCGCGTCGATGGCGGCGTCCGGCGGCTCGCGGACCAGGTCTCGGTCGTCCATCTGCGCGAGCGCGCTCGCGAGCGGTTCGATCGGCCCCGGCGCCACGAGCTCCTGGGCCGCCGCCTCGACCCGCGTCCAGCGATCCGGGGGCTCCGGCGTCGGCTTCGGCGGCACCGACGAGGGCTGTCCACACGCGACGGCCGCCAGCATGATGACCAGTAGGATGCGCATGCGCGCATCCTACTACCATGCGTGGTCCGGCTTCGAACCCGAGCCTTCGAGACCTCGCAGCATCGCGGTGCCGTGATCGCGGCCGCGGCCGTCGCGGATCGTGGCGATGACGACGATGATCAGGCCCTTCGTGCGCAAGCCAACGCAGCCGGGGCGGGCTGGATTCCTAGGTTCGAACCGGCGGGTGAGAGCGTGTCTGTTCTACGCCCCGTTCGTCTTGCGGACGAGATGCCGCGCGCCGACGTATGGGGATCGGCGCGT
>JAGSPR010000530.1 GCA_018262455.1 Deltaproteobacteria bacterium
GGATCGGATCGGGCGCATGGCCACCGACGAGCGCGCCCTTCGCATCCCACACCGCCGACGCCCCCGCCGGCAACACGAGCCCCGCAACGCCATGGGGCTCGTCGAGCGTGAGGCCCGCGATCCGGCCATCGGGATGGAACGAGATGCCCTCGCCGACGCGCGGGCGCGGTGCCGTCGCGCGAGGTCCGGCGAGCTGGCAGTAGCGCAGCTTGCCCTCCTCGGTGAGCGCGATCAGATCCGCGCCGCACGTCACCTTCGAGTGGTCGGCGAGCGTGAGCTCGACCTTGGCCCGCAGGTGGGTCTCGTACACGCGGCCGTTGGGATGAAACAGCGTGTACGCCGCCGCCGCGATCGGCAGCCCATCGACATCGGCGGCCTTCGCGGTCGTGCAGAACACGACGCGCTGCTTGGCATCGGTGCCGAGCTCCTGGCCCTGCTTGCACGAGATGCCACCGACCTGCACCGGCCTGGTCAGCACCCGCCGCGTCACCGGACCAGGGACACACGGCGTGAGCTCGCAAAAGGCCCCGCCATCGCCGTGGGCCTGCGCGGTGAGCCCGAGGACGAGCCCGAGGACAAACCCGATGCCGGAGAGGCGGTGCACGCCGCAACGCTAACGCGTGAGGCCGTCGCCCGCCACCGACGATGACGCTGTGCGAGCGTGCGTCGCCGCAGCCGACTGGCCGTCGACTACTTGGCCGCAGATCCCGCTGCGCTGCCTGCCGATCCGGTGGCTGCGCCGGCTGCCGAGCCCGCGCTGCCGATCGCAGGTGCCGTCTTCGCGCCGGAACCCGATGCGCCCGACGCGCTGCCCTCCGCGCTGGCCGATCCTGAACCTGCCGCGCTCCCTGCCGCGCTCCCTGCCGCGCTACCGGAGCCCGCGCCCGCCGCCGGCACCGCCTTGGGTGCCGCCTTGAACGTCGACCTGGCAACCTTGTTCTTCACCGCCGGGATCTGCTTCACGAAGGCCGCCATCGCCTGGGCGTCGGCATCCGTCAGCTGGCTCCAGCCGGCGGCATACATCTGCATCGGCCCCTGGATGACGGACTTGTCCGGCCGCTTGAACTGCTTGACCGAGGCGATGATGTCTTCGGCGGTCCACTTGCCGATCCCGGTGGTGGGATCCGACGTGATGTTCGACGCATAGAGCTTGCCGGTCCCGAACATCGCCGGCATCTCCATCTCGGTCCCACCCGCGAACTGCCGGGTCAGGTCCGGCCCGTCCTTGCCTCCCGGGGTGTGGCAGCTGCCGCAGTGCATGAGCGTCACGAGGTACTCGCCATGCTTGACCGGATCGGCGACCACGTCAGGCGCGTTCGCCGGCTTGGGTGCGATGGGCTGGGCGAGCTTGAGGTCCTTGTTCGGCGCGACCGCGTTGTCGACGGCCGGCACCGAGCGCAAGAACGCGACGAGCGCCCTGGTATCGTCGTCGGTCAGCCGGTTGTAGCTGAGGTACGGCATGATCGGGTAGAGCTGCTTGCCCTCCTCGTCGAGCCCCTGCCGGATCGCGCTCGCGATCTGGTCGTCGGTCCAGCTGCCGATGCCGGTGGTCTTGTGTTGCGAGATGTTCGACATCCGGATCGTCCCGAACGCCTCCTTGATCTCGAAGCCACCCGCAAACCGCCGCGCGAGGTCCGGCCCGCTCGGTCCCATCGGGGTGTGGCAGGTGTCGCAACCGAGCAAGCTCGACAGGTACGCGCCGCGCTCGACCAGCTTCGGATCGGGCTTCGACGGCTCGGGCTTCGCGCTGCCCTCGTTGCCAATGCCCCCACCCACCGTGCCGGGAGGCACCGGCGGCTCGAGGCCTTCCTCCGGCTTCTTCTGGTTGCAACCGGCGCCCAGCGCCACGACCGCGAACATCGCGAAAACCCGGGTCTTCATAGGGAGGGCATCGTTTGCACGCGCGAACTCCTCGATCAATCGCGCCTGGTACCTTTCGCCCACCTCGGGTCGGGCCGGGAGTCATGCCCGCTTCGCGAGCGTCGCCAGCGTCCGCTCTGGGTGGGTCGCAGGCCTGTGATATCGTGACCGCTGTTCGTTCGGCGCGTGGGCCGTGAGCCGCGTGAGGGCGCGACGAAGGAGCACTGATGAGAAGTCGGGTCTTGAAGGTTCTCGAGCTGATGGTGCCGTTCGTGGCGGCTGCCGGCTGTGCGCAGATCCTGGGGATCGAGGATCTGAACAGCGGGGCGCCGGATACCACGGCCGACGGAGGCTTCCCTCCGCTGGGTGACAGTGGCAACGGGGCCGCGTGCGCGCCGGTGCCCGTGTTCGGGGCGGCGACCAACTACAGCGTCGGCATGGGCATCGCGCTCGCGGTCGGCGATCTCAACCGCGATGGCGTCAAGGATGTCGTCGTCGCGACGCTCTCTGGCGACGTCGTGATCTTCAACGGGACCGGCAACGGCGTGCTCGGCCCGTCGCGGCCGCTTCACACGACCGCCACCCTCGCGACCGGCGTGCTGATCGCCGACGTCGACGGCGATGGATCCAACGATGTCGTCACCTGGGACGGGTTCTATATGCCGACCGGCCTGGCGGGCAACGACACGGTCTCGGTGCATCGCCAGAATCCGACGGCGGCGGGGACGTTCCTCAACGCGCAGTCGTTCTCGGTGCCCGGCGTCGTCGGCGCGGTCGCCGGCAAGCTCAACGCGGATAACCGCGCCGATCTCATGATCGTGAGCAAGCAGACCACCGGGACGGTTCCGTACTTCGCGTCGACGGCGACGGCGGGAACGTTCACGGCGGGATCCTCGATCGACAACGGCGGCAACCTGCTCCACGTCGGTGACATCGATGGCGACGGGCTCGACGATGCCGCCTTCACCACGACCTCGATGGGCATCAAGATCGCCTTCAACGACGGCGGAACGGTCTCGTCGAGGAACATCGGGACGGGCAACTCCTCGTTCGCGAGCTTCGGTCAGTATGCGGTCCACGCCGCGGCCGACCGGAGCCAGGACGTGGTGATCGATCAAAACGGACCGGGCGCCCTGTTCGTCCAGATGGCGCCGCGGTCGTTCGTCCTGCAAGCGGCCGTGGCGATCACCGGCGTCACGGGGAACTCCTCCGGGCCCCCGGGATCTGGCATGCCAACCCTCGATCTCAACGCGGACGGTCGCGACGACGTCGTCGGGAACGGCACGGCCGCGATCCAGTGCCCCGCCCTGGGGACCTTCTACCCGCGGCCGAATACTGTGGGGATGCAGATCGAGTTCGGCCAGCTGATCCAGATGCCGGGGCACTCGTTCGTCCTGTCCGATCTCAACGCGAACGGCAAACCCGATCTCATCGGGCTGTTTCCGCCAGTTGGTTCGACCGCGCAATTCATGGAGGTCTCGCTGCAATGACTTCGCTCGGGTTCGATCGATCCGGATCCTGGCCGACCCGACGGCTGTGACGCGACGAGGCCACGCACCATCCGGGCGGCGCACCTTTGGACACACCGCTTCGCGATCTCCCCCGCTGCGCGATCGTTGCCAGCGTCGACTCCAGGTGGATTGCAGGCATGTGATATCCTGACCGCTGTCCGTTCTACTTCTGGATCGTGAGCAGCGTGGGGATGCTGCGAAGGAGTGCTGATGAGCAATGGGGTCTCGAGGGTGTTCGGGCTGATGCTGCCGCTCGTGGCGTCGGCCGGCTGTGCCCAGATCCTGGGCATCGAGGATCTCAACAGCGGGACGCCGGGTACGAACACCGACGGCGGCTTCGATCCCGGCAAGCCTGTCGACGCTCCTGGCATGGGGGCCGCGTGCGCGCCGGTGCCGGTGTTCGGGGCGGCGACCAACTACAGCGTCGGCATGGGCATCGCGGTCGCGGTCGGCGATCTCAACCGCGATGGCGTCAAGGATGTCGTCGTGGTGACGCTCTCAGGCGATGTCGTGATCTTCAACGGGACCGGCAACGGCCTGCTCGGGCCGTCGCGGCCACTGCACACGACCCCCACCCTCGCGACCGGCGCGCTGATCGCCGACGTCGATGGCGATGGCTCCAGCGATGTCGTCACCTGGGATGGGTTCTACATGCCGACCGGCCTGATGGGCAACAACACGGTCTCGGTCCATCGCCAGAATCCAACGGCGGCGGGGACGTTCCTGACCGCGCAGTCGTTCTCGGTGTTCGGCGTCCTCGGCGCGGTCGCCGGCAAGCTCAACGCGGATAACCGCGCCGATCTCATGATCGCGAGCCAGACGACCACCGGGACGGTTCC
>JAGSPR010000531.1 GCA_018262455.1 Deltaproteobacteria bacterium
ACGCGACAACAACCCTGACACAGGGGGGCAGCGAACGGCCGTGGAAGCTACCGCTCGCCGTAAGGCCGCCCGCCGCCTGGCGCGCGCGGTGACGCCGCTCGCAACCGTGTCGACGCGTGCTGGGGACCGCCGCGCGGCACGAGCAGCCAGCGAGCGCGAAGCGACGAACCACCGCCCCCCGAGCGAGTTCCGCAGCGGGCACGTCGGCCCCTCAAGCGAGCACCGGTCCACACCCGCGAGGACTGTCTGAGCGCGGGGGGCGCGTGGTTCGTCGCGGAGCGCCGCGGTTGCTCGCCAGCGTGACCGGGCTCAGTCGTACCGCAGGCCGTCGACCGGGCGCAGCGAGGCTGCCGACAGCGACGGAACGAGCGTGACGAGGATGCTGACCACCATCGTGATGCCGGCGACGAGCAGCACCTCGATCCACCGCACCTCGATCGGGAGCCGATCGATCAGGTAGACCTTGGGATCGAGGTGGTAGCCGTACGAGCTGACGACGTAACAGGTGGCCAGCCCCACGGCGACGCCGATGATCATGCCGATGCTGCCGATCACGATGCCGACGACCTGAAACACCCAGGCCACGCTGCTCGACATCGCGCCCATCGACTTGAGGATCGCGATCTCGCGGGTCTTGTCGGTGACCATCATGATCAGCGCCGACACCATGTTCACGGCGGCGACGAGGATGATCAGGGTCAGGATGATGACGAGCGCGAGCTTCTGGAGGTTGAGCGCGGTGAACAGGTTGTGATTGAGCTCGTACCAGTCCTGGACCTGGTAGGGCGGGCCACCGAGCGCCTTCTCGAGCTTCTCGGCGACCTCGTTGGCCCGGTCGACGTCCTTGACCTTGAGCTCGACGCCCATCACCTGGTCACCGCGGCCGACCAGATCCTGGGTGTCCTGGAGCGCGGTGTACATGAGCCGGCGGTCGTACTCGTCGAAGCCGCTGTAGAAGATGCCGGTCACCCGGAACTTGCGGGTCCGCGGAGCGCTCGACTTGGCACGCCAGGTGTCGAAGTCGATGTTCGACAGCGGGACGACCACGGTCACGTCATCCCCGACCTTGGCCTTGAGCTTGTGGGCGAGCTCCTTGCCCATGATGATCGGCGGCAGGATCCCGGGCTTGGACTCCTGACCGAGCGTGTCGAGCGAGCCCTCGACCATGTGTTTCTCGAGATCGAGCACGCCGCGGACGAGCTTGGGATCGATGCCCTTGATCGCCACCCCCGACAGCTCGCCCTTGCCACGCGTCACCAGCATCTCGGCGAAGATGAACGGCTGGACCGCGAGCACGTCGGGATCGATCCCCTGCGCGGTCTTCATCACGTCGCGGTACTCGGCGAACGTGGCCTGGCTCTTCAGCACGATGACGTGCGCATTGACCCCGAGCACCTTGTCGCGGAACTGCTTCTGGAAGCCGGTGGTGACCGCGAGCACGATCGTCAGCGCCGCGACCCCGAGGGCCACCCCGAGGATCGACACGCTCGTGAACACGCTGAACACGCTCAGCAACGTGAAGATCGCGGTGGCGATCAGCCCGAGCACGAACATCAGGACGCCGGCCGAGTTCCCGCTCGAGCTCATCAAGATCCCGAGGCCGCCGAGCGACAGCAGCGCCGCGCCACCTGCCATCGCGAGCAGCAGCTTGTCCTTCTTACCTCCGTAGAGATAGCGCCACCCGATCTTGAGCTCGTACAGCACGGACGCGCAGCTTGCCTCGTCGGAGGCCGCCACGCCAGTCCGACAGCATTCGCAAGCGACCGGGAATAGACCGGATCCTCCGGCCGATTGCAGGCGGCGAGATCGGCGGCCGAGCGTGAAGCCCAGGCGCTGGTACTCCCGTCAACACATACAAACAGTCTTGACTGACTGTTTCTTGGGGAGTACACCCGCAAGTGGATGCAGGGTCGTGCACCGCGGACGCAGCAGCAACGGCGCGACGAGACGCGACGTGCGTTGCTCGATGCGACCGTGGAGAGCCTGATCGAGGTCGGATTCGCCCGCACGACCACGCTCGAGGTCCAGCGGCGGGCCGACGTCTCGCGGGGCGCCTTGCTCCACCACTTCCCGTCGAAGGCCGAGCTGCTCGTGGCCTCGGTCGATCACCTCGCGGAGATGCGGGCGCACCAGCTCAAGCTGCTCAGCGCGCAGCTGCCCGAGGGCGGACGCAATCGCACCGACGCGGTACTCGGGCTGCTCTGGCAGTGCTTCTCGGGAACGTTCTTCCAGGTCGCGATGGAGCTCCGCACCGCGGCGCGCACCGATCCCGAGCTGCGGCCCGTGCTCGCCGCCGCCGAGAAGTCGCTCCGCGAACGCATCCTCGCGCAGGCGCGCACGCTGTTTGGCAAGGAGGTCTCGGAGCACCCCGGCCTCGAGCGCGCGCTCGACCTCACGCTGCAGCTGATGATCGGCGCCGCGATGTCGGCGGTCCTCCATGCCGATGATCGCAGGCTCGACTCTTTGATCGATGACTGGAAGGCACTGTTCCCCGCAGTGCTCGCACACTCGACCACCCCCACCACGACACCCGCCAGACGACGACCAAAGGTGAAACACGATGACTAAGCAGCTCAGGTTCGATGGAAAGGTAGCCCTCGTCACAGGCGCTGGCGGAGGCCTCGGCCGCTCGCACGCGCTCCTGCTCGCCGCGCGCGGCGCAAAGGTCGTCGTCAACGACCTCGGTGGCAGCTTCACCGGCGACGGCAAGTCGTCATCGGCCGCCGACAAGGTGGTCGCGGAGATCAAGGAGCAGGGCGGCGAGGCCGTCGCGAACTACGACTCCGTCGAGGCCGGCGACAAGATCGTCAAGACCGCGATCGACGCGTTCGGCAAGATCGACATCGTCATCAACAACGCCGGCATCCTCCGCGATGTCTCGTTCCAGAAGATGTCGGAAGCCGACTGGGACCTCATCTACAAGGTCCACCTGCTCGGCGTGTTCCGGGTCACCCAGGCCGCGTGGACCTACATGCGCGATGCCGGCTACGGCCGCATCATCAACACCGCCTCCGCCGCTGGCATCTACGGCAACTTCGGCCAGGCGAACTACTCGACGGCGAAGCTCGGCGTCCACGGCTTCACCCAGACGCTCGCGCTCGAGGGCAAGAAGCGCAACATCGTCGTCAACACGATCGCGCCGATCGCGGGCTCGCGGATGACCGAGACGGTGCTGCCGAAGGAGCTGCTCGACGCGCTCAAGCCCGAGTACGTCTCGGCGCTCGTCGCCAAGCTCGCGCACGAAGCCACCGAGGACACCGGCGGCCTCTACGAGGTCGGCGGTGGGTTCTACGCCAAGCTGCGCTGGGAGCGCTCGACCGGCAAGACGTTCCGGCTCGGCCGCACGATCTCGCCCGAGGACATCGACTCGGCATGGAAGGATGTCACCCAGTTCGACAAGACGACGCATCCCGAGTCGGTCGCGATCTCGCTGCAGCCGATCATGGAGAACGTCGAGGCCGGCCCGAGCAAGGGCGGCAACGAGTTCATCGATGTCGACGCGGCGCTCGGTTACAAGTACCCCGAGTTCCAGAGCTCGTACGACGAGCGCGACGTGTCGCTCTACGCGCTCGGCGTCGGCGCCGCGAAGGATCCGACCGACGAGGGCGACCTCGCCCTCGTCTACGAGATGTCGGGCAAGGGCATGAAGGTGCTGCCGAGCTTCGGCGTCAATCCTGTGATCGCGATGGTGCTGACGCAGGGCAAGAACGGCATCACCGCGCCCGGCCTCAACTTCGGCCTCGATCGCGTGCTCCATGGCGAGCAGTACACCGAGCTCAAGCGGCCCCTGCCGACCCACGGCAAGCTGACCACCAAGGCGACCGTCACGAACATCTACGACAAGGGCAAGAACGCCCTCGTCGTCACCGAGTTCATCACCTACGACGAGCACGGCGACGAGCTCGTCAAGAACGAGCTGACCACGTTCGTGCGCGGCGCGGGTGGCTGGGGCGGCGAGCGAGGCCCGAGCGCCGACGTCAACGTCCCGCCGGATCGTAAGCCCGACGCGGTGATGGAGGACAAGACCAGCGACAACCAGGCCCTGCTGTATCGGCTGTCCGGGGACTGGAACCCGCTGCACGCGGATCCCGGCTTCGCCAAGGCGTTCGGCTTTGCCAAGCCGATCCTCCACGGCCTGTGCTCGTTCGGCTTCGCCACCCGCCATGTCGCCCGCGCGTTCGCGCCCGAGGGCAACCCGAGCTACGTGGGAAGGAGCTGCCCAAGCCGAAGGATCGGAGCAAGCCTGCCGCCGCAGCCGGTGGTGCATCCGCCGCGGTGTCGAACTCCACGGACATCTTCCGCGCGATCGGCGCGTTCGTCGGTGGCAACCCGGCCACGGCCGAGAAGGTCAAGACGAACTTCTTGTTCAAGCTGTCCTCCCCCGACTCTGCGTGGACGATCGACCTCACCACGCCGCCGGGCACCGTCACCGAGGGAGTCGCCGGCAAGGCCGCGTGCACGCTCGAGATGTCGGACGCCGACTTCATGGCGATGGCGACTGGCCAGGCCGACGCGATGAAGCTGTTCTCGACTGGCAAGCTCAAGATCTCCGGCGACGTGATGGCGTCGCAGAAGCTCGGCTTCCTCAAGAAGGTGACGCCCGAGATGGTGCTCGCCGAGACCAAGAAGCGCGCACCCGGCGGGGGTGCAGGGGCCGCACCGGTAGCCGCCGCCGGCGTTCCCGCCGACTACGTACCGACCACCGACGACGTGTTCGCGGTGATCGAGGAGTACCTCAAGCAGAACCCCGACCTCGCGCCCAAGGTCGCCACGACGTACCTGTGGAAGATCGGCGGTGCCTCGTGGCTGCTCGATCTCAAGAATGGCGCCGGTAGCGTCAAGCAGGGCGAGGCCGCCGCCGAGTGCACGCTCGAGCTGGCCGAGGAGGACTTCCTCGCGCTGACGCAGGGCAAGGCCGACGCGATGAAGCTGTTCACCACCGGCAAGCTGAAGATCTCCGGCAACGTGATGGCGTCGCAGAAGCTGCAGTTCCTCAGCAAGCTCGACCCGAGCAAGGCCATCGAGATCATCGCCAAGCGGCGCGGCGCGGCGGCCCCGGCAGGCGCGGCTGCGGCACCGGCCGCGGCTCCGAAGGCCGCGACCACCAGCGATGCCCAGGCTCCGAAGATCTTCGCGGCGCTCACGAAGCGGCTCGCGGAGAACCCGAAGCTCAAGGGAGAGGTCCGCGCGAATGTAAAGTTCGTGATCGAAGGCACCGAGCAGACGTTCGAGCTCGGTGGCGCCGATGCCAAGAAGGTCGACGCGACGATCACGATGACCGACAGCGACTTCACGGCGCTCGTCAGTGGCAAGGCCACGGCGAAGAGCCTGTTCATGCACGGCCAGCTACGGGTCGACGGAGATATCTCCGTCGCTCACCGCCTCGGGTTCCTCAAGGGCCTCATCTGAAACCGACGAAGGAGAATCACATGCCACGCAAAGTAAATGTCATCGGCGTCGGGATGATCCCCTTCGCCAAGCCCGGCAAGAGCGAGGAGTATCACGTCATGGCGCGCAAGGCCGGAGAGGCCGCGCTCGCCGACGCCAAGGTCCCGTTCACCGAAGTCCAGCAGGCGTTCGCCGGCTACGTGTTCGGCGACTCGACCTGCGGCCAGCGCGCGGTCTACCAGCTCGGCCTGACCGGCATCCCGGTGTTCAACGTCAACAACAACTGCTCGACCGGGAGCTCCGCGCTGATGCTCGGCGCCCAGGCCATCGCGGGCGGGCTCGCCGAGTGCGTGATCGCCGTCGGCTTCGAGCAGATGGAAGCCGGCGCGCTGTCGGCGAAGTGGACCGATCGCGCGAAC
>JAGSPR010000217.1 GCA_018262455.1 Deltaproteobacteria bacterium
GGCTGTAGGCGCCCCCGGTGAAGTAGATCGCCGCGGTCAGCAGCACGACATCGGAGATCGAGTTCACTGCCTGCATCGCGAGCACCCAGCGGTCCTTCACGAGCGAGATCAGGGCGAGCGAGTTCGTGCCGAGCTTGAGCAGGACCAGGACGAGGTAGGTCGATCGCCACGGCGAGAGCTCGAGCTGGGCCGCGGCCAGCGCGAGCACGCCGAAGCCGACCGCGACCGCAAATCCGCTCCAGATGCCGTACCAGAGCTTCTGGCGATTGGCGGGCGCCGCCATCTCGGCGACGTACGCTGGATATCTCACCGGTCGAGCCTACTAGGGTTCGCCGAGGAGCTGGCGAACCTGAGCCAGGAGGTACACGAGATCGAACGGTTTGCTCAGGTAGCCATCGGCGAGCGTGCCGAGCTGGACCGTACGCGTCGATTGATCTCGATCGTTGTAGACCGCGCTCATCAGCAGGACCGGGGTGCTCTTGCCCGTCGGGCCCACGGGCCGGCTCTTCATCTCGCGCACCAGCTCGAAGCCATTCTTGCGCGGGAGCTGGACATCGACCAGGCAGAGGTCGGGCGCCTCGCTGTCGAACCGCTCGATGCCCTCGGGACCCGACGACGCCGCGACGATCTCGTATCCGTTGGCCGCGAGGAAGTCCGCCAGGATCATCTGATTGACCGGGTCATCCTCCACGATCAGGATCTTCCTCACCGAGACGAGCCTACCACCACCCACCGCAGGCGGCCGCTCAGCTGAAGCGACTCGACGGGACCGGGCCGCCGGCCCACAACCGGGACCGAGGCCCCGGTGCGGGTGGCCACGCCACGCGGACGAGCGCGGCCCAGCGCTGCGGGTCGTCGGCCGCGAGCTCGGCGGCATCGAGGCCCGGGCTCGTCGCGATCTCGGCCGCGATCGTCTCGGTGGGGCGCCCGTCGGGCGACGAGCTCCGGACCTCGCGGGTGTCGGGATCGAGCTCGGTGATCTGGCCCCACGGTGCAACCAGCGTCTGATAGAGCAGTGTCGTCACGTCGGGCGCGACCGGGCTGTCCTCGGTCCACGGGCTCGCGTGCGCGAACACGATCTGATCAGGGCGGCGCTGCACGAGCCGCGCGACATCGGAGGCGGAGAGATCCGATAGATCGTGGAGCACGACGAGGCCGGGCGCCGGCGTGCCGACCGCGGGCCATGGCGCGAGTGGCAGGCCCAGCTTGAGCGAGGCCGCGAGCCCGACGATCTCGTGGCCGCGACCGGGAGGCGCGTACACGCACGGCAAGCCGAGATCGCGCACGAGCTCTCCGAGCCGATCGAGGCCGGTCGCGATCCGCGGCAGCGAATCGGCGAGCCACGCGTAGCGTCCGTGCATCGGCTCGTCGAACCCGTAGGGGGACTGATGCACGAGCAGGCCCCCGGAGAGCACGTAGTGCCAGCCGCGGAGATCCCGGTGGTCGAGCGGCGTGGCCCCGGTCACCCGGTCGGCGCGCGCCACGATCGCCGCGATGTTACCGGCCATGACCTCGGACTCCGGTGAGTCGGGCTCGAGGGCCGGCAAGGCCTGGCGGGCAAGGTCGAGCTGGCCCGACATCGCGGCGTTGAACGCGTAGAGGTAGCGGCACAGGAAGCTGTGGGTGCGGAGGGCCGGATGTTCGTCCAGCACGGCGAGCGCATCGTGATACGCGAGCGCGCTCTCGAGCGCCGATACCAGCTCGCACACGACCTCCTCGCTCTCTCCAACCAGCCCGAGGCATCGCCACAGGATCGACGCTGCGATCTCGGGCGCACCGGCATCGATCAAGGCATAGCCGAGGTCGTAGAGCTGATCCGGACTCCCCGGATCGCTCAGGGCGGCGGTCGCGAGCTCGGCCAGCGGCTCCGCCCCGCGTCGGGTGGCGAGCTCGGCCACGAGCCCCAGCCAGCGCGGTAGCTCGGCGGTCTGCACGGCCTTGCCCGAGGGCCAACCCAGGGACGTGCGGAGCCTGCTGAACGCGGCTTGGTCGTCGCCATTCGCGATCAGCTGCTCGATGGCCGCTGCCTCGTCATCCATCATGGCGATCCGCGCCTGGCTTGGCGCACTTCATCGAGGCATCCCACACGGCGGCGCGGACCTGCCCATCGCGAGCGGACGTGGCGGGTGGCGCGACCACGCCGTCACTGAAGTAGCTGCCCGAGGGGTGATCGCCCGAGACCGACGCCTCCGTCGCGAGCAAGACCTGCGTCCGCGCACCTGCGTCGACCGGGGACCCGGTGACCGGGCCAAATCCCTGGCGCAGCAGCTTCGTCGAGATCACGCCGGGATGCAGGCTATAGGCGACGAGCTTCCCCGCATCACTCCGCTCCGCGAGCGTGATCGCGTGCATCACCTGGGCGAGCTTGGACTGCGCATACGACGCGTACCCCGTCCATGCGGACGCGAGCGTCAGATCGTCGACATGAATGCGTCCCCGCGTATGGGCGATCGACGCCACGTTGATCACGCGAGAAGGAGCCACCGACGCACTCGCCACCAACCGCGGCCTCAGGAGCTCGGTGAGCAAGAAGTGCCCGAGGTAATTGACCGCGAACGTGAGCTCGACGCCGTCCTCGGTGAGCGTGCGCTCGCTCGCGAAGATCCCGGCGTTGTTGACGAGGACATGGAGCGCCGGCAGCCGCTCGAGGATGTGCGCGGCACCGTTACGGACGCCGCGCAGCGAGGCCAGGTCGAACGAGACGCCCTCGAGCTCCGCGCCCGGCACTTCCTCGGACAGCTGCGCGAGCGCGGCATCGACCTTGAGCTTGGTCCGGCCGTGCACGATCACCTTCATGCCCGCCGCGGCGAGCCCGCGCGCAGTGGCCCGACCGATGCCGTCGGTGGACCCGGTGACGAGGACGACGCGGCGCTCGGACATGGCGCGAACATAGCCCAAACCAGGGGAGGCAACGCATCCCCCGGCGGATGCGAGCTAGTGCGAGCCGTGGCGGATCATCACAGGCGGCACGCGTGGCTCGCGTGGCTCGCGCGGCTCGGCAAGACGCTGCAGAGCCTGGGCTGCCGGTGCGGTCGGGCTGACGCCGGTCCACGCAGCGAGCTTGGCGTAGGCGGCATCGCGGTCCGCCGGGGCGAGCCGGTTGATCCGCGAGCCGTGGGTGCCCTGCACCTGGATGAGCTTCAACGAGTCGGTCGCCTGGCCGAGCTCGTACTGGCCACCCGTCCACGGATCCCACTGGCCGTAGATGAACAACAGCCGGCTGCCTTCGCTCTGCACGTAGGTCTCGACGTCGTGCATCGCCGTGGCCCCGTCGTAGGTCGGCAGCGTCGGCGTGGGGAGCGCCCCGTCGTAATCACGATCGGTGTAGAGCAGGAACGGATCGAGGTAGGTGGCGTTGCCGTCGGGATATCCGAGCTGCGCGTACGCCTGGTAGTAGTACGCCTCGAACTGCGCGACCTGATCGTCGTCGTTGTCGCCCACCGGCGAGATCTCATCCAGGAAATCGAACAGCGCGTCGTCCGACGCGGTCGCGGCCGGCACCTGCGGGCAAAACTCGACGCCGTAGTACTGCCAGAACGCCCACTCGAGGCTGGCGATCGATCCCTCGACCGCTGGGCCGAGCGCGATCCGCGTGTACGTGTGGCCCGACTGGGCGGCCGCGCGTGACTCCATCGCGGCCCGGCGGTTCTGCAGCATCTCGGTCGCGGCGGCGCGCAGCGCGGCCCGGCAGCCATCGGTGCCGATCGAGTCGACGAACCCGGTGTAGCGGGCATCAGGCGCGGCGAACGACATCGGCGCGACGTACGGCACCGTGCCATCGACGTCCTCCGGATAGAACCGGCGGTGGTAGGTGGCCGTCATGCCGCCCTTCGACCCTCCCGTGGTGATGAACGCCCCGGGATAGATGTCGCGCAGCGCCACGATGATCTCGTGCTCGTCGGCAGCCATCTGCTCGATGGTCAGCTTGGTCCAGTCGGCGGGATCGGGGCGGGAGGTCCCGAAGAACCGGTGCTCGATCGAGATCTGGTTGCCATTCAAGAGCCCGGTGAGCTCGACCGGCCGATCGAGGTAGTAGTCGAAGTAGCCCGACGTCTGGACGACCATCGGCGCGTCGTCCGCGTGGTGCAACAGCGAGACTTCCTGCTGGAACGTCTGGCCCCCGGGAGCGTCGTGGTCGATCGGCTGGGTGAACTGGAGGACGTAGTAGTCAAATCCCGCAGTGTCGGTAGGGACCTGCGTGGCCGTCACCCCCGGGATCGCCTGCAACTTGCCCAGCAGGTCGGTCGGCCCCGGCGCGGGGCGGTCATCGCCGCACCCCCCCGCCAGGACGAACAGGCCCCCTACGAACGCACGATCAACGAGCTTCATGTCGCTGGCGAGCTTGCCACGACGCCGGCCGACCGCATCCTGGCATCCACCAATACGGGTGAGGCGCCGTGCCTTGCCTGCCCAGGGTCTTCCAGGGTAGGCATTCGCCCCATGGCACTCTCCGTCGGGATCGTTGGTCTGCCCAACGTGGGAAAAAGCACGGTCTTCAATGCGCTGACCGCAGGCAAGGCCGAAGCGGCCAACTATCCGTTTTGCACGATCGATCCGAACGTCGGCGTCGTCCCGGTCCCGGATCCCCGCCTCAAGCGGATCGAGGCCAAGGTCAAGACCCAGAAGGTCCTCCCCGCGATCGTCGAGATCGTCGATATCGCCGGGCTCGTCAAGGGCGCGTCCCAGGGCGAGGGTCTGGGCAACAAGTTCCTCGCGAACATTCGTGAGACCAGCGCCATCTTGATGATGGTGCGCTGCTTCGACGATCCCAACGTCATCCACGTCGCGGGCTCGGTCGATCCGATGCGCGACATCGACATCATCGAGCTCGAGCTCGCGCTCGCCGACGTCGATTCGGCCGAGCGCCGGGTCAAGAAGGCATCGGGCGCCGCGAAGACCGGGAACAAGGAAGCCAAGCTGGAGCTCGCGCTCGCCGAGAAGGTGTTCGCCCACCTGTCCGCCGGCAAGGCCGCCCGCACGCTCGAGCTCTCCGAGGACGATCGCAAGCAGGTCAACACGTTTGGCCTGCTCACGGCCAAGCCCGTCCTCTACTGCTGCAATGTCGGCGAGGCCGATCTACCCAACGGCAACGCGTGGAGCGACCTGGTCAAGGCGCGGGCACAGCGCGAGGGCGCCGGCGTCGTCATCCTGTGCGGCAAGGTCGAGGCCGAGCTCGCCGAGCTGGCCGAGGCCGACCGCGCCGAGCTGCTGTCCTCCTATGGCCTCGTCGAGCCCGCGCTCGCGACCCTCGCGCGCGAGTGCTATCGCCTGCTCGGCCTGCAGTCGTACTTCACGGCGGGTGAGAAGGAGGTCCGCGCCTGGACCATCCGCAAGGGCGCGATGGGCCCCGAAGCCGCCGGCGTGATCCACACCGACTTCGAGAAGGGCTTCATCCGGGCCCAGGTCTACTCGCTCGCCGACCTCGAGCAGTACGGCAGCGAGGCCGGCATCAAGGCCGCGGGCAAGATGCGCATCGAGGGCAAGGAGTACGTCGTCCAGGACGGCGACATCATGCACTTCCTGTTCAACGTCTGAGCGCCGCACTAAGCGGCGCCGCGGCGGTGACAAGCGTCGCGCCAATCCATGAGAGACTGATGCCTCCCATGAGAATGGCTATCTCCATACTCGTCGTGCTTGCCACTCCGATCCCTGCCCTGGCCGATGCCGGCGCGACCGCGACCGCGCTGTTCGAGCAGGGTCTGAAGGACATGGCGGCCGGCAACTACAAGCAGGCCTGCAAGGAGCTCGCGGCAAGCAATGCCGCGCTGCCCGACAGCGGCACCATGGGCGCCCTGGCGGAGTGCCTGACGGCGGATGGCCGCATCACCTCGGCCTGGCAGCGTTGGCGCGAGCTCGCCGACAATGCGCCGACCGCGGATCTGCGGGCCGACGCGACGGACCACGCCAGCGCACTCGCGCCGCGGTTGCCCCGCTTCCTCGTCAAGCTATCGACGGCCACGCCAGGGCTCGTGGTGACGGTCGATGGCCACAAGATCGATCTCGATCTCACGGTGCCCCTGCCCGTCGATCCGGGGACGTTCTCGGTCGCCGCGACGGCACCCGGGTACCAGGAGTGGAGGCACGACTTCCACGCGGCCGAGGGCCAGGTCACGAGCGTCGAGATTCCGGCCCTGGTCGCGGCCAGGGCGCCCGCCGGCAGCGAGGTTGCCGTGTCGACCATGGTCGACGACCCAGGCAGGCGACGCCACACGCGGCGGACCCTTGCCTTGGCGACCCTCGGCGCGGGTGCGGCCACGCTCGTGGTGGGCGGCCTGTTCGGGCTCAAAGCCAGCTCGAAGTGGGACGCCGCCAACAACGAGTGCGGAGGCGACGTGGACACCTGTCGCGATGCGGCGAGCCTCGCAAGAGCGCAGACTGACGTGCAGGCATCCCGCGACGCGGGCCTGCTGTCCAGCGTGGCTGTCACGGCCGGCGCTGCCATCGTGGTGGCTGGCGCGGTGCTGTGGCTGACGGCGCCGCGCGTGGAGGAGCGCAAGGTCGCCTGGCGCGTGACGCCCACGCTTCACCCAGCCAACCTCGGGCTGACCGTGTCGAGGGGATTCTGAGCCCCATGCGCGCCGTCATGCTCGCGATCTGTCTGGGTGGCTGCACGGGGCTCCTCGGCGTTCATGACCCATCGCAGGTTCCGGACCGACTCACGCTCGACTCGCCTGCGGGCCAGACCGGGATTGTCGGTTCGGAGCTCGCGGAGCCGATCAGCGTCACGATCGTGGATGGCAACGGGGTCGGCGTCGCCGGGATCCCCGTGCACTTCGTGGTGACCACCGGCGGAGGGCAGCTGTCCGCCCAGGACTTGATCAGCGATGCGCAGGGCCACGCGCGTTCGGCGCTCACGCTGGGCACGACCGCGGGGGAGAACTCGGTCGAAGTCCGTGCGAACGACGTGCTCGAATCGCCGCTCACCTTCACCGCGACCGGGCTTGCCGGACCGCCGAGTGCATCGGGGAGCACGGTGTCGGCGAGCGCGGGCACCGTGATCGCCGACGGCATGGCGACCGCGGAGATCACGGTGACCCTGAAGGATGCCTTCAACAACCCGATCGTCGGTCAGGCGGTCCTGTTGGCTGCGACCGGGAACGCCAACATGTTCGGCCAACCCGGGGTGACCGACGCATCCGGAATCGCGACCGGGACGATCGCTTCCACGCGGGCCGAGCCCAAGATGATCACGGCGTCGGCCGGTGCCACCGCGCTCGCGCAGCGCGCGATGGTGGCGTTCGGCGCCGGGCCACCGAGCCGGCTCCTCCTGACGTCCGGGGACAATCAACAGGGAACCGGAAGCGGCCTCGCGCTGCCCGCGCCGTTCGTCGTGACGGTGGAGGATGCGACCCAGAACCCCGTCGGTGGCGTCATGGTGGCCTTCGTCGTGGTGGCCGGGGGTGGAACCATCACGTCGCCAAATGCCACGACCAATGCGCTGGGCCACGCGCAGACCACCCTCACCCTGGGGCCCACCTCGGCGCCGAACCGAGTCGAGGCCCGCTTGCCAGGGGTCTCCGGGTCCCCGGTGGTGTTCACGGCAACTCCCTACGGCTTCGACACGAAGGTCGATTTCCCGACGGGCACCTCGCCGTTCTCGGTCGCGCTCGGTGACCTCAATGGCGACGGCAAGCTCGACCTCGCCATCGCGAATGACACGACTCCCGGATCGGTCTCGATCCTGTTCAACACGACCGCCGTCGGCGCCAACGCGCCCAGCTTCGCGGCCAAGGTCGACTTTCCCACCGGGACGGCTCCGACGTCGGTCGCGCTCGGTGACTTCAATGGCGACGGCAAGCTCGATCTCGCCGTCGCCAACGAAGGCCCAAGCACCGTGTCGGTGCTCTTGAATACGACCGCGGTGGGAGCTGCGACGCCGAGCTTCGCAGCGAAGGTCGACTTTGCGACGGGGTCACAGCCCAAGTCGGTCGCGGTGGGTGACTTCAATGGCGACGCAAAACCTGATCTCGCGATCGCGAACATCGGGCCGAGCACGGTCTCGATCCTGCTCGGCACGACCATCGCGGGCGCGACGACGCCGAGCTTTGACAACCACAAGGATTTTCCCACCGGGGCGCAGCCGATCTCGGTCGCGATCGGCGACCTCGACGCGGACGGCAAGCTCGATCTCGCGCTCGCGAACAGGACCGGCAACACGGTCTCGGTCCTCCGCGGCACGACCGCGGCGGGCTCGACATCGCCGACGTTCGCACAGAGAATCGACCTGCCGACCGGTACGAACCCCGAGTCCGTCGCGATCGGCGACGTCGACGGCGACACCAAGCTCGACCTCGTCGTGGCCAACCGAACGGCCGGCAGTGTCTCGGTCCTGCTCAACACGACCGTCGGGGCGCCGAGCTTCGCAGCCAAGGGCGACTTCGCGACGGGGGCAGGTCCGGTCGCGGTCGCGATCGGAGACCTCACCGGGGATGGCAAGCCGGATCTCGCGCTCGCCAACTTCGGCGGCAACACGGTGTCGACCCTGATCGGCAGGACCGCCCTGGGCGACCCCGCAAGCTTCGCGGCGACGATCGACTTCCCGGCGGGTGCCAATCCCACGGCGGTGGCGATCGGCGACCTCAACGGGGACGGCAGACTCGACCTGGTGGTCACCAATCAGACCGACAACACGGTGTCGATCCTCCTCCACCTCTAGAAGCTGCCGCGCATCGACATCACGTAGGTCCAGCCGCGGGTGTCGAGCTTGCCGATCGAGGCATAGGTCGTCGGGATCGACAGGTCCTCCGACGGCCGATCGCCGGGTAGCGCGCGCAGGCTCGCTGGCGAGGCCACCGTGTAGCCGAGGTCCACGCCAAGGCCGAGCCGGAACCTGGGCTTGTCGGCGAGCGCGAGGTCAGCGCCGAGCGAGGCGGCCCCGAGCATGCCCCAGCTGTGATCGTCGACCACCGTCATCTCGCCCGCGGTGACCGCGAGCGCGGTGCGCGCCATCCCGAGCTCGGCCTGCGCCACGAGGCGGACTCTCCAGAGCAGCGGCGTATCGATGCGGACGCCGGCCGTGAACGCGTGCTGGGACACGTTGGTGGCCAGATCCTGGAAGATGGCGCCGATCGAGCTCGCGGACACCCAGCGCGCGAACACGCCGAGGTCGAGCGCCCGGTGGCCGGCGGTGACCTGGGTCAAGCTGCGACCGAGGGTGACCCGGCCGCCCGCGAGCGGTTCGGTCGTGAGGATCGCGCCGCTCGTGTCGCCGAACCACCGGACATGCGGGCCGAGGTCGATCGACCACCTGGGTGACCGCGCGGCGGGCGCGGGCTCGGGCGGCTGCTCGAGCGGCTGCCCGAGGGGCTGCGCGGACGCGGTGCCGGCGACCAGGAGCGTGGTGAGCACGACGAGCGAGGACTTCATGGCGACTCCTGATCGAGGATGTTCGCGAGCAGGAAGCCCGACAGCACGGTGGCATCGCGGCGCTCGCTCGAGGTGGACGGGATGACGGTGGCACGACCGAACGGATCGCCGTGGTCGACGATCAGCGCGCCGTTCGCGAGCGCGTAGACCTGGCGCGGCGGGTAGTCGAGCCGGATGTCGGTCGGGTGGAGGTTCGAGAGGTCGAGCAGTCCGACCCGCGGCACGCCGTTGGTCGTTCCGACGAGGAAGTCGCCGGCAGGCGTGAACGCGTAGGTGTCGAGCTTGCCGATGCCCTGGAGCGGCGACACCGAGCCGTAGGCGACATCGAGCATCCCGAGCACGGTGCGGTTGTCATCGTGCACCATCATCGCGAGCTCGCGCCCGGGCACCGGCGACAGGTCCCGCACCGGCTCGCCGACCTCGATCGTGTCGAGATCGAGCCGCGCGAGCGGATCGGCCACCTCGCCGAGCGGCAGCGTGTACACGCGGGGCATCGCCGCGCCGATCTGCGCCAGCACCGCCATCGTCGCGGGCGCGTCACCGCCGGGGAACAGCACGATGCGATCGATCGGATCGGGAGTGGCGACCTTGCGAAACTGCGCGGTGTCGGCGTCGATGATGACGACCTCGCGGGTCGCCGGGGTGGCCGCGAGCACGTAGCGGATGCCGTTGGCGTTATCGAACACGGCGATGTCACTCGGGGCACCACCGGCTCCGAGCTCGGCGAGGATCGGCCGGTAGTCGTTCTCGAGCGGCGACTCGGTCTTCGGCGGATCGGACATCAGGACCATCTCGAGCACGTCACGCGCGCCGTCGGATCGCATGTACGCCGTCGCCGTGTTGGGCGCGAACACCATCTCGCGCGGCAGGACGTTCGCACCGGCGCCATCGAGCCGGATCGAGACTTCGTCGCGGTCGGGGTGCGAGGCATCGACGACGGTGACCACGTTGCGCGCGAGGATGAACGCGAAGATCCGGTCGGATGGATCGGGGGCGCCCGGGACCGCCATCCGCGGTGACAGGATGATCCCGGTCGGCGCGGAGCCGAACGAGCGGACCGTCTTCATCACCGGATTACCGGGCCCGGGCGGCTGCGTCAGATCGATGAACGCCAGCTCGTTCGGGTTACGAAAGAACCCCTCCGCATCGGGTCCGGCCTCCGAGAAGTACGCGACCGCGATCGCCCCATCGCTCGAGACGGCGATCCGATCGAACGGCGAGCTGACCTGATAGGCGAGCGGCTTGCTGCTCGGCGCGGTGACATCGACGTTCCACAGGATGGGATCCTCGTCGACCTGGCCACGCGCGAGCGCCTCCTCGCCGCGGGTCACGACGAGCAGGTGGTCACCCGCGGGGGTCGGCGCCGCGAACACCGGGCGCCTGCCGATGTGCCAGGCGTGGACGCGCGGCGCGGCGTCGCCG
>JAGSPR010000218.1 GCA_018262455.1 Deltaproteobacteria bacterium
GAGATCGGTCCGGGGTATCGCGAGCTGATGACCTGGTACGGCGGCGGCAAGATCCTCGACTACGGGCGGTTCACGATCCTGACGTGGATGCTCCCGATCGTGATCGTGTTCGCGCGCGCTCGCTTCCTGCGCTGGCTGTGGGCACCCGCGCTGGTCTACGCCAGCCTGCTCGTGCTCGGGCCCCACACCCCCAAGACCGCCGATGACCTGCTGCCCGCCGTGCGGTTCCTCGGCGCGATGCAGGTCGTGCTCGGGCTCGCGATCGGCGCCGGCGGGTTCGCGATCGGCCGCGTCCTCTGGGACATGCCGCCGACCGCGGCGATCCATCGCGCGGTGCGCCGCGTGTTCCACCGCTCCGACGCCGAGCTCCAGTACGGCATCCGCACCGGCCTCATCGCGATCGCCGCTGGCCTGATGATCTTCGTCGGGCTCTCGGGCACGCGTCAGCTCGCCGGGCGGGTCAACGTGCTCCCCGCCTACGATTACCGCGGCGAGATGATGGAGATGATCGAGGTCATCGGGCAGCAGCCACCGGGTCGCAAGCAGGTCGGGCCGGGCTGCGAGAACCACTGGTGGAACCTGCTGAGCTACGTCTACGCGAAGCGGCCGTCGCTGTTGCAGATGGGCGGCGGCGGCCTGCAGGCGAGCCCGAACTATGACTTCCTGTGGAGCGTGCGCGACTTCCCCAAGCTCGCGTGGGTCTACGACACCCCGCTGTTCGTGTTCGCGCGCGCCAACTCGGCGACCGCGCCCGCGGGAGACACGCTGCTCCAGACCAATCGCTACGAGCTGCGCCGGCTGCCCGCTCCCGGCATCGTCTCGCCGGTCCAGGTCACCGGCACGCTGCCCGTCGGCGAGTCACGTGCCGGCTCCGAGGTCCGGAAGGCCGCGATCGAGTGGCTGAAGAGCGATCAGCCGCTCTCGGATCACGTGCTCGCGTACGACGGCTACGGCACCGCCGGGCCGGCGCCCGACGCCAAGGTGCTCCGCGCGTTCCGCGTCGATCCGTCGCCGGGTGACACCGCGGACATCTACGCCGAGGTCGAGGTGACGCAGCCGTCGACGTTCATGGCGCGCGAGAGCTGGCACCCGCGGTGGCACGCGTACGTCGACGGCGCCGAGGTCCCGATCCGCCGCGTGACCCCGGACTTCCCCGCGATCGACGTTCCGCCCGGCAACCACGTGCTCGCGTTCCGGTTCGAGCGACCGTGGTGGGCGCAGGCGTCGTGGCTCGCGTGGCCGGGGATCTCGCTCGCGGCGTGGCTGGCGACGCGGACGCTACGCCGCCGGCGCGAACGCGGGACGCTGCCGCAGGCCCAGGTCGTCGAGTAGCGAGATCTGTGCGTCCGTGCGTCCGTCGCGGTGTGCGCCGGGTCCGGAGGCAGCTCGCCAGCTCCTTGCGTAGCGCTCCTCGGTCGCCGTGGATAGCGAACTCCCCGCGGACGAGCGATCGACGTTGCGCGCCGCGGTCCTCGCGCGATACGGATCCTGCGTGGCCACCGAACCGATCGTCCTCATCCCGACCACCACGCTCCGAAGGATCATCGGCTTCCCGATCATCACGGTCGCGCTGGTGCTCGCGCTCTTCGCCGGCGTCGCGGGCCTCCTCAGCGCGGCGGCCTTGATCGCCGGATACGTTTGGCTCTACGTGAAGCTCGGGTCGTCGCGGATCATCGTCGACGACACCGGCGTCACTCGCGAGGGCGCGTTCTCGACGAAGACGATCCGTTGGGGCGAAGTGCGGCGCTACCGGTTCGTGTCGATCAACCCGGCAGACGCCTCCGCCGGCGCCGGCGGAGGCCTGGTCGGCATGCTCGCGATCGCCGCGGTCAAGGCGATGCAGAAGAAGGGCGGGAACCGGCGGTTCAAGAGCGGAGGCCTGACGCTCCACGGAGATCGCGACCACAAGGTCGTGATCAGCTCGCTGTACAAGGAGGTCGATGCCGCGCTCGACCGCGCGTTCACCGAGCTCCACGGGCGCCTCGCGGGCGGTACCGCGTTCGGGGACCTCTCGTTCGACGGCCACACCCTGCGCCATCACAAGAAGGGCGAACTCTCGATCGCCGAGATCGAGAACGTGATCATCGGCAGCAACGGCATGATCTCGATCCGCAAGGTCGGCAAGCGCCTCGCGTGGGCGAGCACGGTGATGGCGCGGCTCGACAACCCCGTGCTCCTGTTCGACCGGCTTGCCGATCGCAGCGTCAAGGTGGACATGTCCCAGGAAGTGTTCCTCCCCCACCCGACGATCCAGCTACTCACCGCCGCGGCCACCGCGCGCGCGAACCTGCCCGTGGCCGTCGTCCACAAGGGCTGATGGGCAACCGCGAACGCGGCGTGGTCGTCGCCGACAGCGCTCGGATCGCCCTCGCCCAGACCTCCGGTGAGATCTTGCATCTCGCGGACGCCAGCTCCTTCGACGACCCCCCCTTTTTCCGCGAGGGTAGGAACCTCGGGCGTTGGGCAAGGTAGTAGCCTTCGTGCGATGAATCGGCGCGCATCCGGGCTGTTGCTGGTTGCGAGCGTGTTCGTCGCACTCGACGTGGTGTGGGGCGCGGCGCTCCCCAAGGCCCTCCCCTGGCTGCTGGCGCACCGGGATCCCGACGCCCTGGACGGCCTGTTCTGGTGGATCGGCCTCGTCGGCCTGATGCTCGATGTCGCCATCGGAGGGTTGCTCACGCTCGGCATGGCGCTGGCCGCTCGTGGCCCGCTCGTGCGGCGGCGGGCGCTGCTCGCCAGCGTGCTCGCCGGAGCCAGCGTGGCGTTCATCGGGCTGCGCATGGTGTTGCTGTACCTGCTCGACAATCGGTACAGCATCGGCTCGTCGACCGACTGGGTCCTCCGGCTGCACTCGCTCGCGCAGCTCTTGCTGCGCGGGGCCTGCCTGTTCGTCGTCGCGCGAACGTTGCGCGCGGTCACGTCCGACCCGCGGATCCGGGCAGCGACGACCGCGATGGGCGTGCTGGTCTTGATCGGGCTCGCGCTACCACTGTGGAGCTCGTTCGTCGCGGACGTGAGCGCTCCGGGGCGATTCCCGATCAATCGCTTCGCGGTTGCCGCGCTGTTCCTGGTGGTGGTCGCCATGCTGCGACGTGGAGAGGTGACCGCGTGAGGCTGGTGGCTGTCGCGCTGGTCGCCCTGGCAGTGGCCACGGCGTCGGCGGATCCGAAACCGCCACAGCCCGAGCTCGACGCGATCGTGGCGCTGCGCGACGGTGGATACACGAGTCAGGCGCTCGCGCGCAGCGAGCGCGCGATGGCCGAGTATCCGGACGACGGTAACTTCAAGCTCGTTCGCGCGAGCGTGCTCGCCAATGCCAATCGCTTCGAGGAGGCACGCGTCGTGATCGAGCTTGCGATCGAGCTCGTCGAGCGAGATCCCGACTGGCTCGTGCACTACGGCCAGATCCTCAACGCGCTCGGCGACGACATCGCCGCGCATGCCGTGTTCGAACGGGCGCTCGCGCGCGCGCCAGATCACGCAAACGCGCGCGCCGAACTCGCCTGGACCGCACACATCGCGGCCATCCGGCTTCCGGGCGGCCAGCCGCCCGGAAGCTCGATCCCAGCCCATGCCGTCGACGAATTTGTGCGCGCGGTCGGCGGAGAGCATCCCGGCATCGCGATCGCCGATCTGATCGATCCCGATGTGTTCTCACATTTCGAGGAGAAGTTCGGCACCGGCGACTCACCTCCCTCGCTGCGCGAGTTCATCACGACCGAGGCCGACAAGGCGATCGTCGCCAAGCGATCGGAACTGGGCGAGATCATCGGCTATCGAATCATCGACGCGACGCCGGTCGGAGATTCCACCGAGGTACGCGTCGAGCTCGCGTCCGCGAGGGTGCTGCACGCCGATGACGTGAGCCGCATCAAGTGGGAGATCGGCTCGAGCTCGGCAGCGAGCGTGTTCGGTGAGCGTTACGGTGCGATCTACGATCGGCTCGAGCCTTCGGACCGCGAGCGTTACGTGGCCGAGTTTCGTGGTCGCAAGCAGATCACCGTGGAGGAGACGACGTTCGAAGTTCGCCTGCGGAGCTCGCGCTGGGTGATCTCCGACGTGCGGCTCGCCGAGCCCGACGCGTTCGGCCAGCGCTCGATGCTCAGCATCCTCGACCGCAAGCTCGCGATGAGCGCCGAGCTCGGCAATGCGATGGAGTCGGCGATCGAGCGCCACGCTCCGCGGCGCACCTGGCACTGGCTCGACCTCTCGACGCTACTCGCGACCATGGGCGTGCTGCTGTGGCTAGCGTACCAGCTCGTCGCTCACGCTCGGGGAACACCGCGCGCACCATGAACGCGGTCAGCGAGGCCTTGGCGCGGTCGCGGCGTCGTCAGTCCGCGTAACCTGCTTCGGCCTGGTCAAATTGCCATGTGCCCCGCTCGAATGGAATCCGCGTCCCGGCGACGAACGAGCGTGGTCCGATCGCATGGGGCACGCGGATGACAGCGCACAAGATCGCACCGTCCTCGCGGTAGAGGACCGTGGTTCCGGCCGGCAGCATGATGGCGCCCAGTTGCTGCGCGACGCCGAGGGTCACCTGCATCTCGTCGAACGGCGGATCGCGCCAGTACTCGACCTTCGCCCCGGCAACGATCAGCTCGCCGTGGATGTAGCGGTCCGCGGCGAGCTCCTCGTCGGGCCGCGGCTCGGGCAGCGGATCGTCCTCGAGGAGGAAGCCGGCCGCGCGGAGCTTCGGCAGCTCGTCGTCCCGCGCGAACACGATGCCGAGCTCCTGGCCCCAGTTCTCCTCGCGGAACGGGTGTAGCTGGCCCGGGGATCCGAGATCTGCGAGCGCTCGGTTCAGCACGTCGAGCAGGGCGTCCTGGTCGATCCAGTCGGTGCTCCCCTGGAGCCGACCAGTCCACGTGCGCCCGCCGCGCGTCAGCGTCAGCACCCGCACGGCCTCCTCTCCGTCCTCCTCGTCGCAGGTCACGTCATCGATCGCGAGCGCGCCGTTCGTGATCCCTGCGATGGCGCGGACCAGCGGGATGTAATCCTCGGCGCAGTCGACCGACTCGCCATCGACGATGAGCGTGTGCCCCGCGCCAGCCATGCGCTCGGCACGGGCCGAGGGATCGCGGCCGAACACGCGGCGGAGCCAGCTCATGACCGGGTCATACCAGGTCAGAGCCAATCGAGGAACGCGTGATGCTCCCGCGGGCGTCGACGTCAGCGACGCGACGACTTGCCGTGCGCGCCAGAACCCGAGCCCGAGCCCGAGCCCGCGCGCGGCAGGTCGTCGAGCCGCGGCATCGGCAGCACCACCTTGAGGCTGCGCAGCGCCCACGGCTCGGTCTGCGCGGTCCGCTGGAACCCGAAGATCGCGCGCACGTTGGCCTTCGCGTACTCGACGAGGACGTCGTAGGTGACGGAGGTCCCGCCGATGACCTTCGCCTCGGTGACGGCGATGATCCGGCGGTACTCACCGAGCACGATCTGGTGCTCGGCCTGGATCTGGCGGAACCGGCTCTTCTCTTCCTGCTTCTGGAACACCTTGCTCGCCTCGTCCCACACCGCCTCGGCGCGGCCATCGCGCAGTTGCTCGAGGATGTGGTTGGCCGCGACATGGACGTCGCAGCGCCTGGAGTCCATCGGATCCTTGCACGCGGCGACCCGCTCCTCGCGCTCGGCCTGCGTGACCTTGAGCTCGGGCGGGACCTCGACGCCGATGCCGAGCAGCTTCCACTTGCCTTGATCCCAGTGGAGGCTGACCGACGCATTCGTCTTGCCCTTCTTGTACGCGACGCCCAGCGAGACGCGCCCGATCCGGCCGGATGGACCGCTCGTCACGAGCGACTCGTTGACCGCGGTGATCTCCGTGAACGTGCCGACGGTGGCGTTGAGATCGGTCATGACATCGATGAAGCGCTCCTTGCGCACCATCTCCTGGAACCGCGGCGACGCCTGCTCGTAGACCTCCCCGATCGCTGCCGAGCCCTTGCCGAGCTCGGTCAGGATCCGCTCGGCGTCGGGCCGAAAGTCCGGCGCATCGGTGCCACGCACCTGCAGCGTGACGATCACCGCGATCCACGCGAACACGAGGAGGAAGCTGACGACCAGGCTGCGCAGCAGCAGGCGACCACGTCGCGACCGCGCCGCGCGGGGCAGATCGGTCAGCGACTCGCCGACGTGGATCATCCCCTCGCTGAGCCTCGAGCCGACGAGCGGCACCCGCTTCGACTTCTCGCCGAGCTTGCTGACCCCCTCGCCGAGATGCTCGAGCCCGGTGCCGATCCGCGCCACGCCCTTGTCGAAGCTGTCCTTCGCGGCATCGGTGAGACGCCTGCTCCGCGAGCTCTGGGTGGGCCCGCTCGCCGCGACGGTCATCGAGGTGACGCGGCCGCTCGAGACCGGTGCGGTATCGACAGGCGACGAGGATTCGAGGGGCGCGCCGTCGATCGAAAGGTGGGGGCTGGACAGCGCGATGTCGATCGAACCGGAGAGCGCGACGTCGATCGATCCGGATCCATCCGCGGGGATGCCCGACTCGGGCTTCGCGGTCGCGGAGACCACGTCGGTCCCGACCTCGACCGGTGCCGGGACGGCGGGGTCGTGTCCCGGAGGCTGGTCCTCCGGAGACTTCGGGTCACGGTCCGACGGCACGACGAATCATGACACGAGAGAGAAAAATCGCGCCACGAGGTTCTCTGCTACCTCGTGGCGGTAGCTCGCGGTCGAGCGCACGTCGTCGATCGGCTTGATCGCACCGCGCAGGGCCAGCCTCGCGGCCTCGGCCGCCTCGGGCCCCATGCGCAGGCCACGCACGGCTGCCTCGACCGCGGCGACGCGGATCGGGCGATCGGCCACGGCCCCGAGCGCGACGCGGGCCGAGACCACGAGGTCCCCGTCGAGTGTGACCGACGCGGCGCCCATCACCTTGGAGATCGACTGGGCACGCCGGGTGCCGACCTTGCGCCACATCGTGCGGGTGCTCGCGTCCGGCAGCCGGAGGTGAGCTGCGACGATCAGCTCGTCCGGGGCAAGCTGCGTCTTGCGATAGCCGGTACAGAAGGTCTCGTAGCGGAGGCGTCGGCTCCCACGCACGCCCGCGACCTCGAGCTCGGCATCGAGCGCGAGCAGCGCGGGCAGGCTGTCGCCAACGGGAGATGACGTCCCGACGTTGCCTCCAAGCGTGCCGCGCGCCTGGATCTGCAACGCGCCGATCTCACGCGCCGCGAGGGCGAGGGTGGCGAGCCGCGCCCGGATCACCGGGTGGCGCTCCATCTCGCTCCAGGTCACGCCGCCGCCGATCGCCACCTCGGAACCGGCGACCCGGATCCCGCCGAGCGGCGGAAACCGCCAGAGATCGAGGATCCCGGCCGGCTCGGCGCGATGGTTGGCGTTGACCATCAGGTCGGTGCCTCCGGCGAGCACCATCCAGTCGGGGTGCGTGGCTCGCAGCTCGAGCGCCTCGCGCAGCTCGCGGGGGCGAACGTAGGGGGTCATGGCCGTTCGCCTTTCGCAGCTGGCGCTGCCGCGACCTCGCGTGCCGCGGTCACGATCGCGTCGACGATCAGCTGATATCCGGTGCACCGGCAGATGTTGCCGGCGAGCAGCTCCCGGATCCGGGCACGCGCGGTCGCGTCGTCGACGTTGACCACGAGCCCGTGGTCGACCACGTGCGCGGCGCACACCGCGATGCCGGGCGTACAGATGCCGCATTGCGCGCCGCCGCACGCCAGGAGGGCGCGCTGGACCGCGTGCAGCACGTCGCCGCGCGCCAGGCCCTCGACGGTCGTGACCGTCCGGCCGTCGCACTGACCGATCGCGACGAGGCACGAGTTCACCGCCTCGCCGTCGAGCATCACGGTGCAGGCGCCGCACTCGCCCTCGCCGCAGCCTTCCTTGGTTCCGGTGAGCCGCAGATCCTCGCGCAGCACGTCGAGTAGCCGCTTCCACGGCGAGACCTCGAGGGTGGAGGACGCGCCATTGAGCTCGAGCGTGACCTTCATGCCAGCCTCCACGCGGACCTGGACGCGGCGATCACCTCGGGCGAGATCGGCAGGTGATCGAACGCGCAGCCGAGCGCGTCTTGCACCGCGTTCGCCACCGCGGCAGCCGGGCCGTCCATCGGGATCTCGCCCACCCCCTTCGCCCCGCTCGGGCCAAACGGGTATGGCACCTCGATCAAGATCGTCTCGAGCTCCGGCGCGTCGGCGAACGTCGGCACGATGCAGTTGGTCATGCTCGCGTTGGCGACGCGGCCATCCTTGTACGTCACGTTCTCGAGCACGGCCCAGCCGAGCGCCTGCAGCGTGCCGCCCTCGATCTGGCCCTTCACGATCATCGGGTTGATCGCCTTGCCGACATCGACCGCCTGGACACAGCGCTCGATCGTGACCTCGTAGGTGTCGAGGTCGACGGCGACGTCGACGAGGCACGCGGCCCAGCCGAACACGGGGTAGGCCGCGCCCGTGTACGTCGCGTCGTCCCACGCGATCCCGGGCGGCGGCTCGTAGGTGATCGTCTCGGCGAGCTCGCCGGCGGCGGCGACATACGCCCGCGCGAGCTCGGGCAAGGGGCCTGCCACTCCGTGGTCCTTGCCCCACGCAAGGAGCTTGGCGCGCACCGCTCGCGCTGCGTGATCGACGACGCTGCCGACCACCATGCAGGTCCGGCTCGCCACCGTCGGGCCGCTGTCGGGGACCTCGGCGGTCGATGGATCGATGACGATCACCTGCCCCAGCGCGACCCCGAGCGCGGCCGCTGCGATCTGGGTGAACATCGTGATCGAGCCCTGGCCGATATCGGTCGAGCTCGAGCGGACCTCGAACGTGCCGTCGGCGATGGCCGCCACCGTCGCGCGGCCCGCGAGCCGCTGCTCCCCCGAGCCGGTGAAGCCGGCGCCGTGGAAGTAGAACACGTAGCCGCGGCCCCGCCGGATCGGCGCACCGTTCGCGGCGATGCCATCGTGGGCGGGCGACGTTCCGGCAACCTGCTCGATCGCGGCGATCACCTCGTCGGTGCCGACCGAGATCCCGAGCAGCTGCCCGGTCGCCGTGGTGTCGCCGGCGCGCAGCGCGAGCCGCTTGCGGAGCGCCAGGGGATGCTCGCCGCGCGCGACCGCCAGCTTCTCGATCTGGCGCTCGTAGGCGAACGTGGTCTGCGGCGCGCCGAACCCACGGAACGCGCCGTGGGGCGGGTAGTTGGTCGCGACGACGCGCCCACGCACGCGCACGATCGGGCAGCGATACGGGCCGGCCGCGTGGAGCACGCCGCGCGACAGCACGACCGGGGACAGCGTCAGGTATGCGCCGCCATCCATCACGACATCGATGTCCATCGCGACGAGCTCGCCCGCGGCATCGACGGCGAGCCGGTGGCGAGTCCGCGACGGATGCCGCTTCGTGGTCGCGGCGATGTCCTCGTCACGGTCATAGACCATCTTGACCGGGCGCCCGGCCTTCTTCGCGACGGTCGCGACGTGGGCCGCGAGCATCGACGGATACTCCTCCTTGCCGCCGAACCCGCCGCCGGTCACCGACTGGGTGATCACCACAGCGTCGGCGTCACAGCCGAGGAATGCCTTCATCGCCTTGTGCACGTAGTACGGGCACTGCATCGAGCCGACGAGATGGCAGCGTTCGCCATCCCACCTGCCCATCATCGCCTGGGGCTCGATGTACATCTGCTCCTGCGGCGAGGTCGAGTAGCTCCCATCGATGACCTGCGCGGCGCTCGCGAACACGGCCTCGAGCTCGGCATCGCTGACGTGGCCCTTGCGGATCAGGAACTGCTTGAAGATGTTGTCGGTACCGAACAGCGGCTGCGTCCTCGCCAGCGAGTCGTCGATCGTGAGGACGGCCGGCAGCGGCCTGATCTTCGGCCTCACGGCCCTCGCGGCGGCGAACGCGAGCGCGCGCGTCGGCGCCGCGACCACGGCGATCGCCTCGTCGACGTGCATGACCTGGCGGCCGATCGCGACCAGCGCGGGCTGGTCGTCCTCGATCAGCCGGATCATGTTCTCGCCCGGGATATCGGCGGCCGTGGCGACGACCACCTGCGACCAGTCGAACGCGGGGTCGAGCTCGATCGCCTCGAGCACGCCGTGCGCCAGCTGCGAGCGCACCGTCGCGCCGTGCCACACACCGGGTGCCTCGAGGTCATCGAGGTACTGGGCGCGGCCGGTCACCTTGGCGACGCCGTCGACGCGCGGTACCGACGCACCCACGGGAGTCACGAGCCCAGGCCGATCCATCGCCGGATCTAACCTCACCCCCGGCGCCGAGTAAACGTCAGCGGGGCGCGGTTCGCAGCACCGCGTCAGCGCGCGGATCGCACGGGATGCGTCGACGCCGTGCGGGGGGCGTAGGGCAATCGCTTGCCCGGCCGCACGAAGCTGGGGATGCCGAACTCCTGGAACACGGCTCGCCCGGTCGCGCCGACCACGATGTCGCCAAGGCTTCCCAGCGCCAGCAGCTTCGCGCGCACGGCGTCGTAGCCCCCCGGCACCTTCGCCGTCGTCAGCTCGGAGAAGTTGACCGTGTCGGTGGAGGTCGGGTTGAACGTGTCATCCGGCGCGGGCAGGACCGGGAACACCGCGGTGTTGGTCGGGGTCGGGCTCGCGAGCCGCCAGATCCAGGCGTCGTTGATCCGGACGACGGTCACCTGCGTCGTCACGAAGTCGGGTTGCGCGCCCGCGCCGGTGGCAGTCCACGCGACCGCGTGCGCGGCGGCGTCGAACGTCGGGGCGGCCTCGTAGTCGGCCAGCAGCAACGACGCCATGTCGAGGACGTAGGTGACCGTCGCGGG
>JAGSPR010000532.1 GCA_018262455.1 Deltaproteobacteria bacterium
CTGCTCGCGCTGGCGATCGTGCTGCTCGTCGCGGCAGCGGTCGACTCGCGGGTGCCAGGTGAGAGTGTGGAGGCCGAGATCGCGGCGCTGGTCGAGACCGATTCGGTGGTCGTCACCCTGGCCCCGCCGCCCGAGCGCCCGATCACGAGCGAGGTCGTCTGTGTGCCGCAACGCGCGGTGATCCCGCCAGCGGGACCCGCGCTGTCACGAGTGTTCCGTCCGCCGCGGTCTGATTCGAGCTCCTGAGTCTCGAATCAACCCGTTCTTCGGAAGGAATTTCTGCATGTCCAGTTTCGACGTGCCGGTCTGGGTCTGGGCCCTGCTGGCTGCAATCGTTGCGATCTCGATCTCGGTCGATCTGCTTGCACATCGTGGCGAGCGGATCGACTCGCGGAAGCGCGCCCTGGTCTGGAGCTTCGTGTGGATCGGCGTGTCGCTCGCGTTCAACGTGTTCGTGGCGGTCCAGTTCGGAGCGGCCGCCGGCGAGGAGTTCCTCGCCGTGTACCTGCTCGAGAAGAGCCTGGCGGTCGACAACCTGTTCGTGTTCCTGCTGGTGTTCGGGGCGCTCAACATCCCGCCGGCCGAGCAGCGGCGCGTGCTGACGTGGGGAATCATCGGCGCGATCCTCACGCGCGGCGTGCTGGTGTTCGCGGGGGCCGCCGCGGTCGCGCGCTGGCACTCGCTGCTCTACGTGTTCGGAGGGCTCCTGATCGTCGGTGCGATCAAGCTGTTGCGAGCGCCGCAGGAGGAGTCCGAGAACAAGCTGCTCGGGTGGCTCGAGCGTCACATCCCGTGGACGCCGAAGCTCCACGGTCACCACTTCTTCACGCGGGTCTCGGGCCGGCTGCTGGCGACCCCGCTGCTGCTCGCGCTGATCGCGATCGAGCTGACCGACGTGGTGTTTGCGATCGACTCGGTACCCGCGGCCTTCGCGGTCACCAACGAGCCGTTCCTGATCTACAGCTCGAACCTGCTCGCGATCCTCGGCTTGCGCGCGCTCTATGTCGTGCTCGCCGGCGCGATCGCCGACCTCCGCTACCTGAGGTTTGGCCTCGCAGGCGTGCTCGGGTTTGCCGGTGGCAAGCTCCTCACCGCGGCGTGGTTCACGATCCCGCCGCTCGTGTCGGTCAGCGTGATCGCCGCGATGATCGCGATCGCGGTGGGGTTCAGCGTCCGCGCGAACCGGCGGGACCGGCGGGACCGGCCTACGCGCGGGGCGGAATCCGCGGGGGCGCCGGCGTGATGCCCGTCGGTTCGGCGGTCAGCGATCGCTACTTGCTCCGGGCGAGGCATGCCCGTGTGCCCCAGGGATAGCGGCTGATGACGCCCTCCGCACGGCGGCGCTCCTCGTGGGCGAGGCCACCATCGACCGCACGCGCGAACCATTGTGCGAGCTCGAGCGCGGTGTCGAACCGATGCTTGGCATCCTTGGCAAGGCCGATCGCGAGCACGCGATCGACATCGCTGGGGAGCTCCGTGTGGATCGAGGGCTGAGTCGGGACCCGGTAGACGACCTCGTAGAGCGTCGACGGCACGTCCTTGCCGGTGAAGGCGGTGTGGCCGGTCACCGCGCGATACAGGATCGCGGCGAGCGCATAGACGTCGGCGCGGTGGTCGACCGTCTCGCCGCGCGCTTGCTCCGGTGCCATGTAGGCTGGCGTGCCGACGATGTGCCCCTTGGTCAGGGTGCCCGACCCGCCGGAGGTGCAGACGCCGAAGTCGAGGATCTTCCAGCACGGCTCGGGACCTTGCTGCGCGCAGAAGACGTTATGCGGCTTGAGATCACGGTGGACGATGCCGGCGACCCGCGCGGCCTCGAGGCCGATCGCCACGTGGTCCGTGAACACCCTGGCCTGCTGGAGCCCGAGCTTGCGCTGGCGCCGCAGCTGGTGCGAGAGATCGAAGCCGCGCAACCGCTCCATCGCGAGGTAGGGCACTTGACCGGGGGTGGTGCCGACCTCGAGCACGCGCACGACGTGCGGGCAGTCGAGGCGCGAGGCAGTTTCGGCCTCGCGCAGGAAGCGCTCGACATGACTCGGATCACTGAGGGTGGTCGGGTGAAGCAGCTTGACCGCGGCCGCGCGCTTGTCGGTGACGCCCAGCGCCTCGTAGACCTCACCCATGCCGCCACGACCGATCAGGTTGCCGAGGCGGAAGGAGCCCACGATCTGCTCGGTATAGCGGCCGGGCCCGCCGATCTTGAGGGCGCGATCGAGCTCGGCGCGGGCTTCGGCGAGCATGGCATCGCGCTGGGCGAGGTTGCGCACCGCCTGCTCGAGCTTGGACATCGCTTGCAGGGTGACGTACTGGCTGACCCGCGCCGTGACGAACGTGATCAGGTAGAAGAACTCGATCATCACGAGGATGCCGACCTGATCGATCGAGCGCATGCTCGACATGTTGATGAGGCCGTGATCGGTGAGGATCCCGGTCATGATGCCCGCGCAGAGCAGGCCGTGGATCGTCGCGCAGAACACGTAGACCGCGGCCGTGATCCGCAGGCTATTGCCGAGGCTGAAGAAGTAGATCCCCCACGCGATCAGCGCGGCGTTTGGCGAGGCAACGCCCCAGTAGTACGAGCCGCCGAACGCGCCGAGCGCGAGCAGCAGCACGGGCGGCATGATCCTGCGCGTCGTGTAGGTCGCAGGGTCGCGCGCCAGGAGTAGTAGCCACACCGCGCTCAGCGAAGTCACGACGCAGGCCGTGAGCACGACCTGGCGCGCGATCGCTACGCCATCGGTGGTGACGGCGCCGATCGATCCCATGATGTTCGTGACGAACACGATCTTGAGGAAGATCCGCGTGCGCGCGATCTCCGCGAGCCGCAACGCCTCGATCGGGGACGTGGTGGTCGCCGAGGTCAGCAGCTTGCTGTCGCCCACCGCGGCGGCCTTGCCCTGCATCGGGAGCTGATGGGTCTCCAGCGCGTGCACATCGATGGTCTCGACCGGCCCCGCTTCGGGCTCCGCCACGCCGGTCGCGTCGGTGTCTTCGTGCGGCCACGGGCTGCCGGCCTCGGTGTCGCCGCCAGGTCCGTGGTCGGTGCCGTGACGTCGGGCGCGGTCGGGGGCGCTGATCCCGAGCTGGTCCTGGGCACGCGGGCCGATATCGACCGTCGCGCGCTCGTCCTCCTCCGGGCCAACCCGCTGTCCCATCACTTCCATCATACGTCGAGCACCCGGTCAGGGGCGACCGTCGCGAACCGCGTGATGGAGGCTGTGGGTGGCGAACGCACAGCTCGAGGAGAGCGCCCGGCACTGCCGCGACTTGCCTCACAGGAAGAGTCGCGCTCACCAACTTGATCCGGCGGGGCTTGTGTTATGCGTAGCCCTTACTCCAAGAGGATCATTACCGATGTCCAGACTTGCAATCGTGACGATGAGTGGCCTGCTGATGGTTGGCGCGTGCGGCGGTGGTGGTGGTGGTGGCCCAACCGCCGAGGCCGCGTTCACCCAGCTCGCCGGGAAGGTCTGCACCGAGGCCTTCATGTGCATGTCGACGTTTCCGGGGACTCCCGACCAGTTCTCGCAGTCGTTCGGCGCCAGCGAGGCGGCCTGCAACACGTTGCTGCTCGCCCAGCTCGACGTCGACAAGGTCCAGGCTTCGATCGACGCTGGCCGGATCATGTTCGACGGCGCGGACGTCCAGGCCTGTGTCGACAAGACCGACTTCGGAACCTGTGATCAGTTCTGGGGGAACACGAGCCCCGCGGAGCCACCCGAGTGCGAGACCGCGCTGGTCGGCACCGTCGCCAACGGCGGCACCTGCACGATCGACCTCGATTGCATGGTTGCTGGCTCGTCGTGCGGCGCCGATCTCAAGTGCGCACCGACGCCCGCGGCGAACTAGCATGACCTTGGGCGGCGGCGGCTGGTTCCTCGCGGATCACAAGCCGCTCGTCGACCAGGGCCGCCGCACCAACGATTGCACCGCTGGTGCATCGTTGCACTCGTAGGTTTGCCCCAGCAATCTCGCTCGATTGCGCGCGATCTCGGTTGGTACGTCGCGTGCTGCGTGCCGGACCATGTCGAACCCTCGCTTCGCGAGAGTCGGCCGAGGTCCCCCCGGGATCTGTTGTCCCCAGGGGCCCCGCACTTGCCGCGACAACCATGACGACCGCGACCAACCGCACGGGTTCAGCGCACCGGAAGGCTCAGGCCGGGCGCCAGGTGGGACG
>JAGSPR010000219.1 GCA_018262455.1 Deltaproteobacteria bacterium
CTCCGATCGCGAAGGGCTTCCTGCGCTTTCTCGCGGTGGCGTTCACGAAGCACCCCTACGCGTGGACCGCCGGCGGTGACATCAAGGATCTCGACGCGACCAAGCCCGAGGATCTGAAGCGGTTCTACGACGCCTACTATCAGCCGAACAACGCGTTGCTGGTGGTCGTGGGCAAGACCACCGCCGCGGCGGTGAAGGCCTCGGCCGAGAAGTACTTCGGCGCGATCGCCAAGGGCGGCGAGCCGCCGCGTCCCGCCGACCAGGCCCACGAGCCGCCTCAGACGGCGAAGCGTCGCGAGGTCGTCGAGCCGGGGCAGATCGGGCTCGCGCTCGTCGGGTTCCACGTGCCACCGGCCAAGGACAAGGACATCTACGCGCTGCAGGTCGCGACGATCATCCTCGGCTCCGGCGAGTCTTCCCGGCTCAAGCAGCGGCTCAAGGCGGTCGATCCGAAGACCAAGCGGCCGCTCGCGCTCGACGGCGGCATGGAGGCGATCATCCGCGAGGATCCCGGGATGACCGTCGCGCTCGGTGCGTTCCTCGATCCCGCGCAAGGCGACGCGATCGAAGCCGCGATCTTCGACGAGATCGCCAAGCTGTCGACCCGCGGGCCCGGCAGCGACGAGCTCCGCAAGGCGAAGAACCAGGTGCAGTCAGGCTTCACGTTCTCGCTCGAGAATGCGCAGGGCCTCGCCCAGGCGATCGGGCGCTCGTGGATCCTGGTCGGCGACCCGACCTCGTTCATGCGCGATGTCGACGAGATCGAGAAGGTCTCGGCGCAGGACGTCGCGCGCGTCCTCAAGAAGTACATGACCCCCGACCTGGCCACGATCGTGGTCATCCCCCCAGTGGGCACGCCTGCCGGCGCGCCAAAGGGCAAATGATCATGCGCCGTCTCCTGACCTTGTCGTTGTGTCCGGTCCTCGCGGTTCACTTGCTGATCGCCTGCGGCCCCAAGGGTGCCCAGACGCCGGTCCCGCTGCTGCCTGGCGATGGTGACCAGAACGTCGCCAAGCCTACCGTGACGACCACGGCGAACGACCCGTGGGCCGGCCGGATGGATCTGATCGCCGCGCCGGCGCCCAAGCCGCCCACGCCCGTCGAGCTGCCGACGTTCGACGAGCTCAAGCTCTCCAACGGCCTGCAGGTCTTCATCATCAAGAGCAGTCGGCTGCCGATCGTCAGCATGCAGCTGGCCGTCAAGGCCGGCCGGATGCACGAGCCGCAGGCCCGCCTCGGCGTGGCGGAGTTCACCGCCGACATGCTGGTCAAGGGCACGCGCAAACGCGACGCGCTCGCGCTCGCCAAGGCGATCGATTTCGTCGGCGGGACGATCGGCGCGGACGCCACGTTCGAGGCGACGCTCGTGTCGTGCAGCGTGCTGGCGCGCAACCTGCCGACGTGCCTCGAGCTGCTGCCCGAGATCGTCACGCAGCCGAGCTTCCCCCAGACCGAGCTGACGAAGGTCCGCGAGCAGATGCTCGGCCTTGTCCGCCAGCGCCTCGACGACGCGGGCACGCTCGCGGCGGCGCACGTGCAGAATCTGCTGTGGGGCAACGACCACGTGCGCGGCTGGGTCAACAGCGAGCAGTCGGTGGCCGCGGTCAAGCGCGACGACCTCGTCGCCTGGCACAGGAGCTGGTTTGCGCCGAACAACGCCCTGCTCGTGGTGTCCGGCGACGTCGACCCCAGGAAGCTCAAGGTCGACCTCGAGCGCGCGTTCGGCGGCTGGGCGAAGGGCGCGGTGCCTCCGGCGCCGACCTACAAGGAGCCCGGCCTGTCGGGCAGCCGGATCCGGCTCGTCGACAAGCCGGGCCAGAGCCAGACCCACATCCGGATCGCCGAGTTCGGCATCAAGCACGATGACCCGCGGTTCTTCGACACGCTGGTGTGGAACTACGTGCTCGGCGGCGGCGCGTTCAGCTCGCGGCTCATGAAGGTCGTGCGGGTCGAGGGTGGCAAGACCTACGGCGCGAGCTCGAGCTTCGATCGCAACCTCGACAAGGGCTCGTTCGTCGTCCAGACGTTCACGCGCAACAGCGAGGCGGTCGCGACGACCAAGCTGATCCTTGGCGAGATGACCCGGATGGCGAAGGAAGGCCCGAATGCGAACGAAGTTGCGAGCGCGGTCGCGAACATCGCCGGCGGCTACGGCCTGCGGTTCCAGGCCGCCGCGGACATCGGAGCCGCGCTGCTCGGCGCCGAGCTCCACGGGTTCGGGCGCGAGTACCTGACGAACTTCCCGGTCGCGGTCGGCAAGGTCGATGTCGACAGCGCCAGGCGCGCGGCCTCCGAGCTGCTCGATCCCAAGACCTACGTCGTCGTGATGGTCGGCGATGCGAAGGATCTCGAGCCGCAGCTCAAGGCCGCAGGATGGAAGTACCAGAAGGTCGCGTTCACCGATCCGATCAGCCCGGTGGTCACCGCGCCGGATGCGGCGATCGATCCGAAGGTGGCGGCGGCGGCGCACAAGCTCGTCGACGAAGCGCTCGCCGCGAAGGGCGGCAAGGCGAAGCTCGCCGCGGTCAAAGGCTTCAAGATGATCGCATCCGGCACGACGACGATCGAGAAGCAGACCGTGCCGGTCGAGATCGAGCGCGTGTACTTCGTGCCCGACAAGATGCGGATCGATGCCACGCTCGCCCAGCGCGTGAAGGTGATCGTGGCGGTCGACGGCAAGCAGGGCTGGCAACTCGCGCCCGATCCGAGCGGCCAGAAGCTGCAACTGACCGAGATCGGCGCCGCCGACATCGCCTCGATCGACTTCGAGCGCTGGCGCGAGCCCGAGCTCATCCTGCTCCGTGCCGCGGATCCGGCCGCGCGGCTGTGGACTGGTCCGGACGAGGTGATCGATGGCAAGCCCCACTCGGTGGTGATGCTCAGGTCCCCGTTCGGCGTCGACATCTCGCTTGCCATCGACAAGAAGACCAAGCTCATCACGCGGATGGGCTACAGCGAGGGCGGTGGCGCCCAGACCGATGACTTCAGCGACTACAAGGAGGTGGGCGGCGTGAAGATCGCGCACCGCCGGAACTCGACCGGCGGCGGTCGCTCCACGAAGCTCGAGCTCAAGACCGTCGAGCTCGATCCGAAGTTCGACCCGAAGGCGTTCGCCAAGCCAGCGTCTCCGGACGCCAAGAAGTGAGGCTCGCGCTCGCCCTCGCGCTGGGGTGCGCGATCCTGCCGGCGAGGCCCGCGCACGCGCAGCCTCGACCGATGGACCCAGGCTCGTCCGCCAGCCGGCCGATCGAGGCCGAGCCGCCGTACATCGATCTGCTGACGTTCGGGGTCGGCGAGCGGATCTTCGAGAAGTTCGGGCACGCCGCGCTGTGCCTGCGTTACCACGACCCCAACCTGATGCCGGTCTGCTTCAACTTCGGCGTGACCGACTTCGCGGAGGGGCCGGGCATGATCTGGAGCTTCCTGCGTTCCGAGCAGAAGTTCTGGGTCGAGCCGTCGACCTACGGCGAGATGTACGGGTTCTACCGGTGGGAAGATCGCGACATCTGGCTGCAGACGTTGCCGGTCACCGGGGTCCAGGCGCGGGCGCTCGAGGCCAAGCTGTGGGCCTCGCTCGAGGAGGCGAACCGCTACTACTACTACGATCACTTCTTCGACAACTGCACGACCCGGCTGCGCGACCTGATCGACGAGGCCACCAACGGCGCGCTCGCCGTCGGCGGCGACGAGCCGTACCCGGCGACGTTCCGTGACCTCGGGTACCGTGGGGTCGCCGAGCTGCCGCCGCTCATCGTGATCTCGGACTTCGTGATGGGCCGCCAGCTCGACCAGTACCCGACGGTCTGGCAGGCGATGTTCCACCCCGACATCTTTCGCCAGCAGATCGAGCGCAGGCTCGGCGTCGCTCCGGAGCTGTTGTATCGCCGCGTGGGCGGCAAGCTGCCAGGCGAGGGCGCGAACGGGCGTCTCGCCATGCTCGCGATCTCGATCCTGTTCGCGCTGCCCCTGCTACTCGCGCGTTCGCGTGGTCGTGGCTCGAAGGTCGCGATCCACGTCGCGTACTGGAGCGTGCTCGCGTTCGTGCTGCAAGGGAGCCTGCCGCTGCTCTGGGAAGCCGTGGGCGCCTACGCGCTGATCGTCCCGGTCCTCGCGATCACCGTGTTCGCGCTCGCGCACGGCAAGCGAGGGGAACGGATCGCGCTCGGCTGGGCGGCGCTCCACGTCGGGTTCTGGGGCCTGCTCGTGTGGTCGCTCGTCGCGATCTCCTCGATCGTCGGCGTGCGCTGGAACGAGGCCGTGTTCGTGGTCGTGCCGTTCGATCTGATCCTGCCGTTCCTCGGCGAGGCCCGGCGCCGCCGCTACGCCCAGGTCCGCGTCGCGATGGTCGTGCTGGCCTCGCTGCTGTGCGCGATCGGCATCCTCCACCAGCCGCTGTGGATCCCGATCCTCGCGGTGTTCCTGCCGATGTCGATCCTCGCGTTCGACCTGCCGCACGGCATCGTCGCCCGGTTCACCAGACAGCCAGGCTAGACGACTCGCGCCGGGGGCAGTCCGGGACCGGCATCGACGTGGTCGGCCGCCCGTCGCAGCACGCCCGCGAACACCGCGAGCGCGATGACCCCGGCCACGGCGACGATCATCCCGAGCACGAGCGGGTTCGGGAGCGAGCTCTCCGGGAGCGCGGGGATCCCGACCGCAAGCATCGAGAGCACCACGAAGGCGCCGGTGCGGGTGGTCGCGGCGGTGCTGAGCCTGGCGTCGCCGCCACTGGAGGCAAGGGACGCGATCGCCGAGCCGACGAGCGCGATCGCGAGCGCAGCGGCGAGCGGCCCCAGGACCGAGAACAGGGTCGCCATCTCCCGTCCGCGCGCGGCGCTGCGGCCGTCCTGGAGGGACGCATAGACCGCGGAGGTCACATCGAGCTGGATCCCGGTCCACGTCAGCAGGATCGCCGCGGCGACGTAGAGCCGGATCCGCGGCAGGCCGACGATCCGCGAGCCCGCGACACCGAGAATTCCCAGCGCGAACACGATCGACGTCCCGACCACGACCAGCGGTCCGCCGACGACCACGAGCTTGACGAGGCCCGCCGACCGCGTCGCCACCGCCATCGCCATCATCGCGATCGGGAGGGCGACGACGAGCCGGAACATCAGCGAGCCGTAGGCGAGTCGGAGTCCGCCGGCCGCGGCGCGTCGATCCGGCGCGAGATCGCGAGGTCCGGCGGCGAGTGCGGCGGCGATGAACACCAGCGCACTCGAGGTGAGGCCCTCCCGCGCGAATCCATAGATGTGGCGCAGCGCGAAGTGATCGCCGAGCTCGCGACTGATCCAGCCTCCGAGCCCGGGGATCCAGTAGCTGGTGACCTGGAGCAGGAGGATCGCGGCCGCGGCGAGCGGGACCCGGCGCCAGGCATCGGCGCCGATCGTCAGCATGATGATGCCCGCGAGCGAGAGCATCCCGATGCCGCGCCCGAACCAGTCGTAGAACGTGCGAACATCGCTCGGTTGGATGAGGGTGATCGCGGCGCCCGCCACGATCCACAGCAGGTTCGCCAGGAGCAGCCCTGCCGCGACGCGGGTGAGCGCCCGTCCGGGGCCGCGATGCCGCCGCGCGAGCTCGAGCAGCCCGCAGGACAAGAGGAGGGTCTTCGCGAAGAACGTACCGGTCTCCAGCATCCGCCAGCGCGCCGTCCCCGAGAGGTAGAGCTCGATGCTGTCGCCATCGCCGAACGACGTCGCGATCACCTGCACGAACGAGGCGACGAGGCTCAGCCCGAGGCCGAGGTAGATCCCCGCGGGGACATCGCGCAGCGAGAAATTCGGTCGACCGGGGTGATTCACCCGCCCGAACCTAGCAAGCCGCCAGGCAACGTAGCTAGTCGTTGTTCCGTGGCGTCGGTCACGTGAGTCCGGGGTGATGCGCGCGCACGGGGCGAGCACGGGCGCGGTACGGTGCAGGTGTGCGCTGCGCCCTGCTCGGTCTGCTCTTGATCGCGTGTTCGGCTCGATCGTTCGCCGCGCCGACCGCGCGCACGATCACGTTCGCCGCCGCCGATGGCGTGACGGTCACCGCGGACGTCTACGCGCCGCACCCCGCGACCGCACCGTTGATCGTGCTGTTTCATCAGGCCGGCTACAGCCGGGGCGAGTATCGCGAGATCGCGCCGCGCCTGAACCAGCTCGGCTTCAACTGCCTCGCGGTCGACCAGCGCTCGGGCAAGGCCGTGAACGGCGTGGTCAACGCCACGGCGGCAGCGGCGAGGAAGCTAGGCAAGCCGACGAGCTACCTCGAGGCGATCGCGGACATGCGCGCCGCGATCGCCATGGCCCGGAAGGACCTCGTGCGCGGCCGGCTCGTCCTGTGGGGCAGCTCGTACTCGAGCTCGCTCGTGCTCGTGCTTGCTGGCGATCCCGCGATCGCGGCGGATGCGGTGCTCGCCTTCTCCCCCGGCGAGTACTTCGACGACCTCGGCAAGCCCGCGGGCTGGGTGGCGTCGGCCGCCCAGCAGCTCCGCATCCCGACGTTCATCACGTCGGCGCGCGACGAGGTCTCGAGCTGGAAGGCGATCGCGCAGGGCGTCGATCCCGCACGCCTGACCACGTTCGTCCCGACGACCGAGGGCCATCACGGAGCTCGCGCGCTGTGGGCCAGCCAGCCCGACAACGAGGCCTGCTGGAAGGCGGTCAGCGCGTTCCTCGGCAAGCTGCGGTAGCTAGTAGTTCTGCTCTTGTAGCTGGTAGCGGATCAGGTTGGAGTTGAGGCGGTGGGCGGAGCTGGCCGCGCTCGCGATGCAGAGCAGGTGGAGGAAGATCCCCGGGAAGATCAGCGTGTACCCGGCGCTGACGAGCAGGAACCACAGCAGCCCGCCGAGGAACTGGCCCGTGTAGAGCTGCCCGGCACCGGGGACGAACAGGCTGAGCACCGCGGCGAGCGCGGGACTCGCGGGACGGCCACCACGGATCGCGAGCGGCATGTGGAGCTGCGACCGCACGAGCGCATGCGCCGCCTGCGGTGGGACCGGCTCGTCGCGTGGCCGGAGCTTCTGACGATCGGGCACCTGATAGGTGACGGTCCCGTTGTCGTCGATCTCCATCGTGATCCGCTCGCGGGCGGCCAGGTGATCGAGCACCTGCTCGGCGTCCTCGATCGAGCACGGGGCAAAGTAGGCGAGGACCGGGGCGGTGATCTTCGCATCCGTCGTGTAGGCGAGCTCGAGCAAGCGGTGTTCGATCACGTCGTGGTCGGTCGTTCGCATCATGGTGGTTTGCCTCCGATGGCCTTCCAGGCAGCGGTCTTGATCGATTGTCTCCGTGTCGTGATGCCGTCCCAGGGATCACGGCGCAGCCGCGCGAGCCGGCGCGGGACGGTCGACGTGTCGAACGCCGCGGGATCGACCCCGTGGGCGAGCTCTTCCCAGGTGATCGGCACGGCCACCGGCGCACCGGCCCGCGCACGCGGCGAGTACGGTGCGATGAACGTCGCGCCTCGTGTGTTGCGGAGGTAGTCGAGAAAGATCTTCCCGCTGCGGCGGGACTTGGCCATGTTCGTGGTGTAGAGCGACGGCTCGTCGCGCACGACCGTCAGGGCGACCGCCTTGGCGAAGGCCCTGGTGTCATCCCAGCCGAGCCGGCGCTCGACCGGTGCGACGACGTGGAGCCCCTTGCCTCCCGTGGTCTTCACGTAGCTCGCGAGGCCCAGCTCGGAGAGCCGGCGCCGCATGTGAAACGCCGCGAGCGCGACGCGGTCCCACCCGAGCCCGGCGTCGGGGTCGAGGTCGAACACCAGCAGGTCGGGCTGCTCGGGCCGGTCGGCATGCGAGCCCCAGGTGTGGATCTCGAGCGTGCCGAGCTGCGCGAGCGCGACGAGGCCCGGCATGTCGTCGATCCGCATGTAATCGATGATCTTGCCTGCTGCTTCCTCGATCGCCAGCCGATGGATCGAGGGAGGCGAGCCGTCGAGCAGGTGCTTCTGGAAGAAGCACGGCTTGGTGTGGCCCTCGGGACAGCGCACGATCGTGAGCGGCCGGTTGGCGACGTGTGGCAGCATCCAGTCCGCGACGACCGCGAGGTACGCGATGAGCTGGCCCTTGGTGATGCCCTGATCCGGATACAGCACGCGATCGAGGTTCGTCAGCGGGTAGTCGAGCGGCAGCCTGGAGACGAGCCCGAGCAGCTCGTCGGTCGAGGTGGCGCGGGCGGGCACGGCGGGATCCGGATCCTCGGCGATCTGCTCGAGGGTCCGGCCGCTGATCACGCTCGCGGGCTGGTCTCGCAGGATGTCGGCCCGGTCATCGGCCGCCTCGTCGCGACCCTTGAATAGCAGCCAGCTCTCGTGCTTTGCGCCTGCCTCGCTCCTGATGCGCACGAGGTGCCAGCGACCGTGCAGCTTGTCGCCGTGCAGCGTGAAGGTCAGCCGGCCCTGCTGCATCGCCTCTCGCGGGTCACCCTCGGGCTCCCAGGTGCCGCGATCCCACACCGCGACGGTCCCGCCGCCGTACTGGCCCTTCGGGATGATGCCCTCGAAGCTCGCATAGTCGAGCGGGTGATCCTCCGTGCGCACGGCGAGCCGGCGCTGCTTCGGGGACAGACTCGGCCCCTTCGGTACCGACCACGACAGCAGGACCCCGTCGAGCTCCAGGCGAAAGTCGTAGTGGAGGCGCCGCGCGGCGTGCTTCTGGATGACGAAGCTGTTGCCCTCGCGAGCGATCGGGTCCGCCCGGCTCGCCGAGGCTCGCAGAGCCTTCGTATCCGCCCGGCTCGCCGAGGCTCGCAGAGCAATTCTTGCACCCAGCGCTGGGTCTCCGCTCGGTTCAGCCGTGCGCGAGAAGTCGCGCATCGCACGGTAATTCGCGAGCTTGGGCGCTGCTGCGCGGTCCAAGGCGGGGGGGATGGCGGGGGCCATGGCGCGGGCCATGGCGCGGGTAGATGCACGGGAGGTGCCACGCCGTGCGGGCGCGCCTCGTGCATCGCGATGAACCATGGCGCGCGTGTTCGTCGGGACCAGCGGCTGGATGTACCCGGGCTGGCGCGCGCACCTGTACGGCGACGCGCCGGTCAAGCGCTGGCTCGAGATCGCGTCGCGCACGTTCTCGGCGCTCGAGATCAACGGCGCGTTCTACACGCAGATCCAGCCGGCGACCTACGCGCGGTGGCGGCAGGTGACTCCCGATGACTTTCGGTTCGCGCTCAAGGGCCACCGGTTCGTGACGCACGGAAAGCGGCTGAACGACTGCGAGCCGTCGATCGTGCGGCTCCGCGATCAGGCGCGCGGGCTCGGTGACAAGCTCGCCGCGGTGGTGTGGCAGCTGCCGAGCACCTTCGAGGTCCACGTGGAGCGACTCGCCAGCTTCCTGCGCGCGCTCGAGGTGTGGCCCGAGGTCCGACACGCGCTCGAGCTGCGGCATCGCTCGTGGTTCGTCCCCGCGGTCGCCGATCGGATGCGCGAGGCGCGGGTCGCGGTGTGCCTGAGCGATGCGCCGGACTTTCCGATGTGGCGCGAGGTCACGACCGATCTCGTCTACGTGCGGCTGCATGGCCACACCCGCAAGTACGCTTCGAGCTACAGCCCGGCGAGCCTGCAGCGCTGGGCCACCGACGCCCGGCAGTGGCTCGACGAAGGCCGCGAGGTCCACGTCTACTTCGACAACGACGCGGAGGGCCACGCCGTGCGCAACGCGCTCGCGTTCAACGTGCTCGTGGGCGGACCAGCTCCGCGAGCTGCTCTGCCGGTAGCGTGTTCAGGACGTCGCGCTTCCGGATCCGGGCGCGGCGCGCCATCGCGACCGCGAACCGCACCGCGCGCAGCCCCGCGATGGAATGCGCGTCGCTCGACAGCACGAACTTGATGCCGCGCTGGACCGCCTTGCGGGCGTTGACCGGATCGAGATCGAGCCGGTGGGGATCACCGTTGATCTCGATCGCGGCCTGCGACTCGGCCACGGCATCGAGCACCTCGTCGAGCCGGACCGCGATCGGTTCGCGCCGCACCACGAGCCGGCCCAGCGGGTGACCCCAGATCTTGAAGAATGGCTGGCGCATCGCGGTGACGAGCCGGTTCGTCATGCCGTCCTCGTCGAGCTTGTAGCGCTGGTGCACGCTGGCGATGATGACGTCGAGCTCGCCGATCAGGTCGGGGGGCACGTCGATCGTGCCATCGGCGAGGATGTCGGCCTCGGTGCCATGCAGGATCTTCAGCTCGGGCGCGAGGCCGGCGATCTCGGTGGCCTGCTCGCGGAGCCGGGTCGCATCGAGCCCCCCCGCGTACGCCGCGGCCGCGGAGTGATCGGTGATCGTGATCGCTCCGAACCCGAGCTCGGCGGCGGCCTGCGCCATCTCGGCGATCGAGCTCTTGCCGTCGCTGTAGGTCGTGTGGCAATGGCAGGCGGCGGTGATGTCGTCGAGCGTGATCAGGTCGGAGAAGGTGTCACCGGCGAGCGCCGCCGAGACCTCGTCGCTGCCATCGCGCAGCTCGGGCGGGATCAGCGGGAGCCCGAGCGCGGTGTAGACGAGCTTCTCCTCGGTCGCTTCGAGCACCGACAGGTCGATCCCACGATCCGCGGCACGCTCGCGCAGCATCGCGACGTGCTCGCGCGACCCGGTCGCCACGACCTGCGTCCAGCCGAAGCGCGCCGGCGCTGCCACGTAGACCTCCGCGCGCAGCCCGCCGGCCATGAAGCCAACGATCGGCGCCTCGCGCGACGCCTCCGCGGCCGCGCGATCGACCGAGGTGACGAGCGCGAAGTTGGCGAGCCGGTCGATCACGGCCGCGCGATC
>JAGSPR010000220.1 GCA_018262455.1 Deltaproteobacteria bacterium
GGTCGTCGATCTGCCGGATCCGGCCGATCTCGCCGCGGTCAAGCCGCCGTTTCCGCCCACGATCCTCGGCCTGTATCGCGGTCCCGTCGGCCGGGGTGCACGCGCCCAGACCGACGTCGAGACGCCTTCGATCGTCCTGTATCGCAAGAACCTCGCGCGCGCCGTGAAGACACGAGCCGAGCTCTCCGAGCAGATCCGAGACACCCTGCTGCACGAGATCGGACACCTCGAGGGCCTCGACGAGGATGACCTGCGCCGCCGCGGCATGGAGTAGCCGGCGAGTTCCAGGTAGGATACCGAGATGTCGGATGGCACGGGTTTGGTGCCTGGGAGCGCACACGACCCGTTGCGCTTGCTGGAGGCGGCGCTGGAGCGCGAGCAGAAGAAGGTCGCGCTGGTCCAGGAGGTCAGCCGCGCGCTGTCCGAGACCGGCGATCTCGACGCGCTGCTCACGCTGATCATGACCAAGGTGACCGAGCTGATGGATGCGGACCGCTCCACGCTCTACCTGGTCACCGACGACGGTCACTCGCTGTGGTCCAAGGTCGTGCAGGGCGGTGCGCGGGTCGAGATCCGGCTCCAGGTCGGGGAGGGCATCGCCGGCTGGGTCGCGGAGACCCGCGAGATCGTCAACATCCCGGATGCCTATGCGGACCAGCGGTTCCAGCCGTCGGTCGATCTCAAGAGTGGCTACCGGACGCGATCGATCCTGAGCGTCCCGATGCTCGGGGCGCTCGGCGGCCTGGTTGGCGTGCTCCAGGTGCTCAACAAGTCGGACGGTCCGTTCACGCAACCCGACGAGGAGCTCCTGGTCGCGCTCGCGAGCCAGGCCGCGATCGCGATCGAGAACGCGCGGCTGTACCACTCGCTGGTCTCGCAGAACCAGGAGCTGCAGCGCGCGCGGCGCGACCTCGAGCGCCGGACCCGCGAGCTCAACGCGCTGTACGAGGTCGAGAAGGAGCTGTCGGCGGCGCTCGATCTCGATGACCTGCTCTCGCGCATCCTGGCCCAGGCGATCACGGTGCTCGGCGGCGGCGCGGGCTCGATCGCGCTGGTCGAGCCCGATGGGTCGTTGCGGTTCCGCACGGTGCAGGGCCCGGCCGCGCCGCGCCTGATCGAGCGCACGTTGCCGCACGGCACCGGCCTGCTGGGGTGGGCGATCGCGCACCGGAGCCCGCTCGTGATCTCCCAGCCCGCCAGTGATCCTCGGCATGCGATGGACGTGGCGCGCGAGGTCGGCGTGCTGCCGGAGCACCTGATGGTCGCGCCACTCGTCGAGGGCGATGATGTGATCGGCGGGATCGAGATCGTCGATCAGCGTCGCGCCGTGCGTGACGGTGAGACCCCCTGGGGTGATGACGATCTCAAGCTGCTCGTGTTGATCGCGGCGCAGGCGGCCGGCGCGATCGGCATGGCGCACCGCCGCAGCGAGGCGAGCAACCGCGATCGCCTGGCCTCGATCGGCCGGATGCTCGCGGGCCTGCTGCACGACCTCAAGACCCCGATGACGATCATCTCGGGCTACGCCCAGCTGATGGCATCGGCCGACGAGGCCGAGACCCGGGAGAAGTACGTCGAACAGATCCAGCGCCAGTTCGACCTGATGGCCGGCATGACGCGCGAGGTGCTCGCGTTCGCCCGCGGCGACACCGACCTCGTCGTCCGCAAGGTCTACGTCAACAAGTTCAGCGAGGAGCTCACGACCCAGCTCGGCGCGGCGGTCGCGGGACGCGGCATCGAGTTCGAGGTCGATGCTCGCTACGACGGCGTCGCGTTCTTCGACGAGCAGAAGCTGATGCGCGTGTTCCACAACCTGACGAGCAACGCGATCGAGGCCATGCCCGACGGCGGTCACCTCAAGGTGCGGATCGAGCGCGTGGGCGACGAGCTCGTCTGGACCGTCAGCGACACCGGTCCCGGCATCCCGGCGGCGGTCCACGCGCGGATGTTCGAGTTGTTCGCGACCGGTCGCAAGGGCGGCACGGGGCTCGGGCTCGCGATCGTCAAGCGGATCGTCGACGATCATCACGGCGTGATCCGGGTCGAGACCGGACCAGGCGGGACGACCTTCGTCATCCGCATGCCGGCAAACCGCACCACCGATACCGACTGACGGCCGTCGCGTCATACTTACCGAGATGCTCGCGGCCACCGCCATCGACAAGGCCTTCGGCGAGCGCCGAGCGCTCATCGGCGTGACCCTCGAGGTTGCGGCGGGCGAGGCCGTGCTCCTCGTGGGCCGCAACGGCGCGGGCAAGACGACGCTGCTACGGATCGCGACGGGTTTCCTCGATCCCGATGCCGGCGAGGTGGTGGTCGACGGCGCGTCGATGGCCCGGCACCGGGCGCGCGCCCAGAGCCGGCTTGGCTACCTGCCGGAGCAGGCGCCGGCCCCGCCGGATCTGATCGTGCGCGACCACCTGCGGTTGCGCGCACATCAGAAGGGCGTCGGCGACGTCGAGGCGGCGATCGCACGCGCGGCGTCCGCCGCGGCGATCGGCAGCGAGCTGAACCGCCTGATCGGCACGCTGTCCAAGGGCTATCGCCAGCGCGTCGGGCTCGCGGATGCGCTGCTCGGTGAGCCGCCGCTGCTCGTGCTCGACGAGCCGACCAGCGGCATGGACCCGATCCAGACCGCGCAGATGCGGGAGTACCTGATGGCCGCAGCGCGCGAGCGGGCCGTGCTGATCTCGAGCCACGCGGTCTCCGACCTCGAACCGCTCGCCACCCGGGTCGCCGTGCTGCGCGCCGGCGCGCTCGTCGCGTTCGATACGCCGGAGGCGCTGCGACAACGCACGGCCAAGCCCCGGCTCGAGGATGCCGTCGTCCAGCTGCTCGGGGAGCCTGCATGAGGGCGGCGTACTGGGTGTGGCGGCGCGAGCTCCACGTCATGCTGCGGGCGCCGATCCTGTACGTCGTGGGAGGCGTGTTCCTCGTCGTGCAAGGGGTCGCGTTCGCGGGCCTCGTCGGCGCGCTGTCGGATCCGCGACGGCCGGCGCCGCTCGGTGCGCTGCTCGAGGGCCAGCTCGCGGGCACGCTGTTGACGTGGGTGCTCGAGCTCGTCGTGCTCACGTTGCTCGGCATGCGCGCGATCGCCGAGGACCGGCGCTCTGGCGCGTGGGAGCTGCTGCTGACTGCACAGGTCGGCGAGGGCGCCGCGGTGGTTGGTAAGTGGCTCGCCGCGACCACGCTGTACGCGCTCCTCTGGGTGCCGACGCTCGCTTACTTCGTCGTGGTGGCGATCTTTCGCGCCGACTCCGGCGGCTGGGATCCGGCGGTGATCGTGTGCGGCTACCTCGGCGCGATCGCACTCGGCGCGGCACTGCTCGCGTGGGCGATCGCGGCGAGCGCGGCGATGGGCTCGCTGCTCGGCGCGGGCGCGCTTGGGTTCGCGTTCCTCGTCGGGATATTCCTCGTCGGCGAGTTGCCGGGGTTATGGCCGGAGCTGCCGACCTTGCACCCACAGCTCGCGGCGTTGCTCGACGCGCTCTCGATCCGCAACGCGGCGCTCGTGTTCGCCCGCGGCGAGATCGGCGGACCCGGGCTCGCGCTCGTGGGTGGGCTGACGCTGACGGGCCTGTCGCTCGCGACCACGCTCGCCTGTGCCGGCCGTCGCCGCGCGAGCGAGCTCCGGACTCGCGCGGCCGCGACCGTCGTGATCGCGACGATCGGTGCGTTCGCGGGTGTGCTCGCGGTCCGTCACCCGGCGCGGTTCGATGTCAGCGCCGATGCCCGCAACACGCTCGATCCGACCACGCGCGAGGTGCTGGCGGGGCTGCCGGGTTCGGCGACGATCACGATCGTCTTGCCCACGCTCGGCGGGCTCGAGCCGATCTACGCCGAGGTCACGCGGGTGATCGAGCGGATGGCCGGGGTTGCACCGATCACCGTGCGCAGCGTGGACCCTGTGAACGCGCCAGGCGGACTCGCGGCGATCGCGCGCACGGCCGGGCTCGCGCCCGGAGACCTCGCCTCGGGCGGCGCCGTCGTCGTCGATCTTGCAGGTCGCCGGCGGGTCGTCGATCTGCTCGCGCTGGCCACGATCGATCGCGGCCCGGGCGGCGCACCGACCGTCGAGCGGCTCGCGATCGAGCAGGCGGTCACCGGCGCGCTCGCCGGGCTCGCGATGGCACGTCCGATCACGGCATGCTTCACGGCCTCCCATGGCGAGTTGCCGGTGGCGGCTCACTCGGAGACCGGCGCGGACTGGTCGATCGTGGCGGATCGGCTGCGCGCCGAGGGCATCACGGTCGAGGACGTCGCGATCACGCCGTCCGAGGGTGTGCCGGCGCGCTGCAACGTGCTCGTCGTCGCGGGCCCGGCAACGCCGCTGTCGCCGGCCGAGGCGCTGGCGGTGCAGGCGCACGTCCAGGCAGGGAAGGGCTTGCTCGTCGCAGCCCCGAGCCGCACGCTCGCTGGAGGCCTCGGGACGACCGGGCTCGAGGCCGTGCTCGCCGCCGACGGCCTCGGCCTGCCGCCCGCGATCGTCGTCGATCCGACGCTCGTCGTCCGCGAGGTCCAGGGCGCGCTCCTCGTCGCGGATGGCTACGCCGAGCACCCGATCAACGCGGGCTTCGCGAAGACCCGCGCGACGCTGTGGTTCCAGCCGCGCCCGGTCGCGACGAGCGGCGGAGCCAAGCCGCTGGTCTCCGCGACCTCGGCAAGCTGGGGCGAGCGGGACGTCGTCACGTCGCCCCCTCAGAAGGACGGCGATGATCTCGCAGGTCCGGTGGCGCTCGCGGCGATCGGCACGCACCGCGTGATCGCGATCGGCTCGGCGGAGTCGATGTCGAGCGCGGTGCTGGGCGGCGGCGCCTCGGCCGGGGATCTGTGGGTCGCGCGCGCGATCCAGTTCCTGTCCGGTGCGTCGGAGCCGCGGGTCGACGTCGCCGCGCGCACTCCTTCGCAGGTCCGGCTCGTGCTGACCACCGGTCAGCGCAACGCCGTGATCGCGGTCTCGGTCGGCGGCATCCCGATCGCGTGGGCACTCCTCGGAGGTGCGGTGGTCACCTGGCGGCGACGGCGTGCTCGGAAGGTGGAGCAACGATGATCGCGTCCCGCACAGGCCTCGCGATCGCGACCGCGCTCGCCTGCCTGCTCGCGATCATCCTCGCGTTCGATCTTCCACCGGGGCAGGCCGACACGCGCACGATCGAGGACGTGCTCGCCACGTTGCGAGGTGCACGCTGGCACCGCCGCACCGACGTCGCTGCGGCCGGTGAGCTGGGCAGTGTGGTCGCGATCAAGTCGGGCGCGGACACCGTGCGGCTCGCGATCGGTCAGCCCCTCGCGGGCGGCGAGCAGCAGTGGATCGTGGTCGATGACCACGCCTTGCTCGTCGATGCGTGGGTGGTGCGCGGCGTCGATCCGGCGCCGGTCGCGCTGCGGGTCCGGACGCCGCTGGCGCGCGCGGCCGAGGCCTCGGAGCTCGCGATCGTTCGCCCGTCCGGGAGCCTCGCGGTGCGCGGCTCGCCGCGCCAGCTCGTGCAGCGCGGTGACAGCTCGCTCGCGCTGCTGCTCGCTCCCGGGCCCGTCGACGAGCTCGAGCGGGCACTGATCGCGCTCACCGTCGTCGAGTTGCCGCGCGCCCCCTCGCAGCCGCAGCAGATCTCGCAGCTCACGCAGATCCGGCTCGACGGCAAGCTCGCGGTCGCCATGGCCGGTGGCTGTCCAGGCCAGCCGGCCCGGCTGGTGATCGGCGGGCCCGCGGGCATCGGGTGCGTGGAGCGGGCTGCGTGGGCCGCGATCGAGCATGCCGTGGCGGCGCTCGAGGCCCCGCTCGAGGACCTCGTGGAGCGCCGGCCGGTTCCCGTGGAGCCGACGCGGATCAGGCTCGCCGACCGATCCGTCCTCGACCTCGCGAAGCGACCGCGGCTCGACGGCGTCGATGCCGACCTGACGCGCGTGGCCGAGCTGCTCGCGGTCCTCGCCACCCCCGCCGAGCCGGTCGCGCTACCGCCCACCGCGCCGATCGGCCAGCTCGAGATCTCGGCCCGCGGTGGGTTCGCCGTCGCGATCGACCTTTATCCGGACCACCTCCTCGCGCGCCACGGTGAGCCGATCGGGCTCCGGGTGGGCGAGGGCGCCGCGGCCATCCTCGCGGCCGCCGGCGCCACGTTCCGCGATCCGACGCTGTGGAACGAGGAGCCAACCACCATCTCGGCGCTCGCGATCGATGGCACCACGTACACGCGCGGGGCGGTGCTCGGCGAATGGACGCGCAGTGGACCGGGCCGCGATGACGCCACCACGATCGAGCAGCTCGTCAGGCTGCTCGCGTCGCCGCGCGGCCTGCCGCCTCGCACGGCGGTCGGCGTCGCGCGCCGCCAGGTCACACTCACCGTCACGCCGCCAAGTGGACCGCCGTCCACGCACACGCTCGCGCTGGATCCACGATGCGCGGGATCGGCGGGCCAGCGCACCGTGGCGGTCGCGCCGGAGATCTGTCAGCTCATCGAGCGTCTCCGCCAGTAACCGGCACGCCCGTTGCTGAGTCCCTGCCGCATGGTGGTCTCGAAGGTTTCTGCGCTGGTGGTGTGCACGGCGGTTCTCACAGGGTGCGCCGAGGTCGTCGTCGAATCCGACGTTTCCTACGATGACCGGTTCGGTGTCGCGAAGTTCGACACCTACTCCCCGGCGGATGACGCGACCAGCCGGCCCGCCGTCCTCGTGATCCATGGCGGCGGCTGGCGCGAAGGGCTCGAGCGCGATGGCATGGCCGACCATGCCCACCGGCTGGCTGCCGCGGGGTACGTCGCGTTCAATCTGAGCTACCGGCTGACCCCGAGTGGCGGCCAGTTCCCGCACGCGGTGCAGGATTGCCTGTGTGCCCTCGCGTACATCCGTGCGCACGCCAGCGAGTACGGGATCGATCCGGCGCGGATCGCGACGTTCGGGTATTCGGCGGGTGGGCACCTGGCCTCGATGCTCGGCACCGCGGCGGCCGATCCGATCGTGGCGCCGGACTGCGCCGCGGCATCTGGTGCGCCGGCGATGCCGGTGGCGGCGGTGGTCTCGGGTGCGGGACCGCAGCAGATGACGCTGCTCCCCGAGACCACCGCGGTGACCGACTTCGTCGGCGGCACCCAGGCCGACGTGCCGGCGCTGTACGCGCAGGCATCGCCCATCAGCTACGTGGCAGCGGGCGCACCGCCATTCCTGCTGATCGCCGGCGACGCGGATTGGTTCGTCGACATCGAGCATGCGCGACTCATGCAGCACGCGCTCGATGACGTCGGGACAGAAACCCACCTGCTCTCGATCCCCGGCGGTGGCCACCTGTTGAACCGCGGCGCGAGCGGGGCGTCCTGGGAGCTCGAGCTGTCGATCGACACGCCCGAGGCGTGGGCGGCAACCATCGACTTCCTCGATCGCACGATCGGAGGCGCGCGATGAGCGATCCGCTGGCCGCGGTCGTCACGGCTGCCTTGCATCTCAACACGGTCTCGGTCGCGATCCCGGCGCTCGATGGCCTCGGCGGGATCTCGGTGGGCTACGAGCGGTTCTTGCCGGCACGCAAGCTGAGCATCGCGGCCAGCGTGCAGCTCCGGGAGTCGGCTGCGGGCGACTACACCGGCGTCCGAACCGGCACTGGCGTCGAGCTGCGTTGGTACTGGCGCGCGAACCACCAGGCGTGGTTGTCGAGGCAGCCGGCGGGCTCGATGGCCGGCTGGTTCACGGGTGGCCGCGTCGATGTCTCGTTCGACGCGACGCACGATTCGATCGACGATCGCTGGCTCGACACCGCCGTCGAGCTCGGCGCCTCGGCGGAGCTCGGCTACCGGATCGCGCCGTGGCGCAACCTCGAGATCACGCCATCGTGGAACCTCGGCTGGCGGCACGAATTCGCGCAGCGCCTGCCCGGGTGGAGCAGGAAGACCGTCGGCGTGGGCCTGACGGTCGGCTGGCTGTTCTAGCCCTACTGCTTGTGCTGCTTGACGAGATCTTCGGGCGACGGCCGCCCACCGGCACCGCCCGCGGGCGTGGTCGGGGTTCCTGCAGCCGCGGGATCGGGCGCGGGCGACTCCCAGCTCTGGGTGACGTTCTTCATCTTCTTGTAGACGAGGAGGCCGTCGCTGTTGCGCTCGCTGTGGGGCGACGACAGCTTCCAGGTGCCGGTGATCTCGACCTGGTCCCCGACCTTGTACGGCGGGCAGACGCTCTTCTTCGGATCCTTCTCGCTCGGCTCGCAGCGGTCGGGCAGGTTGCGATCCGGCTTCCTCATCCGCTCGAGCTCGAGCTTGTTGTACGGCCGCGGGACGTCCACGACCCACATGCTCTTCTCGGCGGGCGTGTCGGCGGCGTCGCCGACGTAGAACTTCGCGCGCTCGCACCGCGTCGGATCCTTGTCGATCAGATCCTTGACGTCCTTGTCGGTCATGTTGGGCTCGCGGACGGCCGTCGAGCAATCATAGGCCCAGGTGACGAAGCCCTTGACCGTGATATCGGTTTCGAGGAGCTTCTTGCCCTTGACGCGCATCTCCTTCACCGAGTGCGAATCGCCGGTCGCGGCGGGCAGGTCAAATGCGGGAACCGGAGGGATGCTGAGCTTGACGTCGCTCTTCTTCACCTCGGCTTCGGGACCCTTGAGCTTGTCTTTCTCGCAGGCCCCTGCGAGCACGAGACAACAAAACAGCACGCTGCGCAGGCCGTGACGGTGCGGCATCTGGCGGTCATAACATGGTGACGAAGGGCTCTCAAGTCGCGGTGTTGGCTAGCGTCTTGATCGGCGCCTTGATGTTGGGTGGCTGCGATTCGCCCGCACGCGTCAAACCGTGGCGTCATGCCCCAGATCCGAGCGCCGAGGCGGCCAACGGCCCGGGCTCGCCCGCGCTGGCCGACGTGTCCTCGGAGGTCGAGGTCCGTGTCGCGCGTGGCCACACGCTGCGGATCCAGCTCGATGCCGAGCCAGGGCGGCTCAACCCCCTGGTCTCACCGACCACCTGGGGACGTCGGATCACCCTCGGCACGGTGTTCGAGCCGCTGCTGCGCTACGTGCCGCCGGATGCGGGCCAGCCAGCCGGCCGGTTTGCCCCGCGGCTCGCCCGGTCGTGGCGCGTGATGCCGTCGGGGCTCGAGATCCGGATCGAGCTCGAGCCCGACGTGACCTTCCACGACGGCCACCCGCTGACGACCTCGGATGTTCAGTTCACGCTCGACGCGATCCGCGATCCGCGTCGCGGGGTCGATCACCTGCGGCCGATGCTCGACGACATCGAGGCGATCGAGCTCATCACCTCGCACGAGGTCCGGCTGCGGCTCAAGCGGCCGAGCGGCTGGGTGCTCCGCGCGCTGACCGAGATCCCGATCCTGCCGATGCACATCTATGATGGCAGCCTCGCCGCTGGCGGTGCGCTCGTCGGCACCGGGCCCTGGAAGTACGGCTCCAGCAAGGGCGGCACCGTGCACCTGGTTCGCTACGAGAAGTACTGGGGAGGGCCCGCGGCGATCGCGGACCTCGAGTTCGTCCATCAGCCCGACGCCGCGATCGCGCTCAAGGACGCCAAGCGCGGCGACTTCGACATCATCCCGGCGCTGATCCCCGCGCATTATCCCGAGCAGGCCAACGCGCCGGGCATCGCGGCCGCGTTCAAGCCACTCGAGCTGCGGCCGCCGCGCATGCGGTACTTCGCGTTCAATGCGCAGAAGGCCCCGCTCGACGATGCTCGCGTCCGCCACGCGCTCGCCCTGCTGGTGAACCGGCGCGAGATCGCCGAGCGCGGGTTCGATCGACTCGCGCGCCCGGCGCTGTGGCCGATCTGGCCTGGTGGGTTCGTGCACGGGATCGAGCCGGCGGTGCCCGACTTCGATCCGAAGGCCGCCGGCGCGCTGCTCGACGCGGCGGGCTGGACCGACTCGGACAAGGACGGCATCCGCGATCGGGCCGGCGTCCAGCTGCGGCTCGTGATGGTGGGCGCCGAGCGCCCCGTCCCCAAGGACGTCAGCGGGCCGCTTCCGAAGATCCCGCGCGAGATCCTGATCGAGGCCGCACGCCGGATCGGCGTCGTGATCGAGCTCAAGACCGGCGGTGAGCCGTGGCTCGCCAACCGGATCGCCGACGGCAACTACCAGCTCGCCGAGCTGATCTGGACCGGCATGGTCGACTCCGACGTCGCCGGCGCGATCGGCTCGCGCGATCCGCACCGGGCCTCGTCACCGCGGATCGATCGCGTGCTCGATGCCATGGGCGCGGCCTGGGACCCGGCCGAGCGCGCCAAGCTCACGACCGAGCTCGCGGCGGCCCTCGCCGAGACCTGGCCGATCGCGGGGGTCGTCACCGACGCGCCCCAGGGGCTGGTCCATCGCCGCGTCAAGGGCGTGCGCGTGTGGGACGGCTGGATCGATCTCACCCAGCTCAAGCTCGAGACCACTCCGTAGCTTCATCGCGTAGGCTAGGGCGTGGCCACCGCCGCACCGCCTCCGCTCCTGCGCGCGTCGCTCGACGCGGTGAACGGCATGCTCGCCGTGGAGCTCGCCGAGCCCGGCGGGATCGGCGGGAGCGCGGCGTGCCGGATGATCGCCGAGGTCTACGACCTGGCGCTCTCCGAGCGGTTCACCGCGGCCGCGCAGGGCGAGACGCTGGCGCTGGTCGCGACCGGCGGCTGGGCACGCCGCGAGCTCGCGCCGTACTCCGACATCGACTTCATCGTGCTCCACGATCGAGACGAGGTGCTCGCGAAGCAGGTGTGCGATCGCTTGCTCTACCCGCTGTGGGACGAGCGGCTCTCGATCGGCCACGCCGTCCGCGATCCGCGCGCTGTGGCCCGGCTCGCCAAGGACGATCTCGCGACCGCCACCGCGCTGCTCGACGCGCGCCACATCGCCGGCAGCCAGCGGCTCACGAGCGAGCTGGTCCGCGCCACGATGGGGGCACTCGCACCGGGTGGCAATCCGAACGAGCTGATCACGCAGCTCGCCGCCGCGCAGCAGGCGCGCCACGACCGGTTCGGCGCCTCGCTGTACCTGCTCGAGCCGAACCTCAAGCAGGGCATCGGGGCGCTGCGCGATCTCTCGACGGCCCTGTGGGCTGCGGCGGTGCGCTGGCATCCACCGCGGCCGAACCAGGAGCCCCGCCCGGCGGCGGCGTTGATCGCCGAGCTCCTGGCGATGGGCCATCTCAACCATCGCCAGGCCCGCATCCTGACCGGTGCCCGGGACTTCCTGCTGCGGATCCGCGCGCTCGTCCAGCTCACCACCCGGCGGCGGCTCGATCAGCTGACGTTCGAGATCCAGGAGGCGATCGCGCCGCGGCTGTATCCCGACGCCACGTCGACCCACGAGGCCGTCGAGGCGCTGATGCGCGACTACTACCTGCACGCCCGCGGGGTGGTGCAGGTGACCGAGCGGCTGCTCGAGGCGGCGCGCGTGCCTTCGCGCAAGAGCCCGCGGATCGTGCAGATCGACTCGTCGTTCATCACGCTCGACGGCGAGCTTGCTGCCCGCGATCCACGGCTGTTCACCGAGCACCCGAGCGAGATGATCCGGCTGTTCCGCGTGGCGGCCCGCGACCAGCGCCCGGTCTACGGGCACACCCGCGAGCTCGTGGCCGAGGCGCTGGCGAAGGATCCGACCCCGCTCGCGCATGACCCCACGGCGCCGCGCCTGTTGTACGAGGCGCTCGTCGATCTGCGCGACACCGCGCAGCCGTCGAGGTTCGAGGTGATGCACCAGCTCGGGATCCTCGCGGCGGTGATGCCCGGCTGGGCACCGTGCACCGCGCGCGTGCAGCACGACCTCTATCACGTCTACACGGTCGACCAGCACCAGCTCCTCGCGCTGGCGATGCAGAAGCAGCTCGCCCGCGGCGACCTCTCCGATGCCCACCCCACCGCGACCGAGCTGTGGCGGGAGGTCCGGCGGCCCGGGCCGCTGCTGCTGGGCACGCTGCTGCACGACATCGGCAAGCCGCTCGGCAAGGGCCACGCAGAGAAGGGCGCGGTGCTCGCGGGCGTGATCGCGGGCAAGCTCGGGATGTCAGCCCCCGACGTCGAGCTGACCGAGTTCCTGGTCCGCCAGCACCTCACGATGTCGCATCTCTCGCAGCGTCGCGACCTCGCGGATCCCGAGGTCATCTCGCGGTTCGCCCGGCTGGTCGGCGACGACGAACACCTCGTGCAGCTGTACCTGCTCACGCTGTGCGACACCGCGATGACCGCGCCCGACAACCTGTCGGCGTGGAAGGACGAGCTGCTTCGGGAGCTCGTGATGCGAACCCGCGCGCAGTTTCGCGGAGACCCGGGCGTGACCGATCGCAGCCAGCGCGATCCGGACCTCCATGCCAAGCTGGTGCAGCTCGTCGGTGATGATCCGGTGGTCGACGCGATCGATCCGCGGTTGCTCCTCCAGCTCGCGCCGCGCCAGGCCGCGCGTCACGTGAGGCTCGTCGGCCAGGCGCGGTCGAGCACGCCTCCGGTCGCGCTCGAGGTCCACTGCTGGCCGCTCAAGGGCTACAGCGAGGTCGCGATCGTCGCGCCCGATGCGCCCGGCGTGCTGGCGACGATCGCCGGGGCGCTGACCGCCAGTCGCGTCGACGTGCTGGGGGCAGTGCTCGGGCACGTCGATCTCCCGGAGGGGCGCCTCGTCACCGATGTGTTCCATGTCCGCGATCTCAAGGGCGCCGCGATCCCGGAGGACGATCCGCGGTGGCCGCGGCTCGTCGGCGATCTGCGCGGCCTGCTCGCCGGATCGCCCAACCCCGAGGCGGTCGCCGAGCTGATCACCCGCCGTCGCCCGCGCTCGACCCTGCCTCCGCGCGTGACGCCTGCGGTCACCACCGACGTCAAGATCCACGATGACTCGACCCACTCGACGATCATCGAGGTGGTCACGCGCGACCGCATGGGCGTGCTCTACGCGATCACGCACACCCTCGCCGAGCTCGGGCTCGACATCTCGCTCGCGAAGGTCGCGACCGAAGGCGAGAAGGTGGCCGACGTGTTCTACGTGACCCGCAAGGGGAAGCCGCTCACCGACGCCGCCGAACGCGCACAGCTGGTCGCCCGACTGCAGGCCACCCTCGCGGCCCCGGAGCCCGCTGGTTCATGAGCGCCGTCGATCTGCCTCCCGGGATCGGGCTCGTCGGCTCACCGCTCGGGGTGTTCCACGCGCCGAGCCGAGCCCGCCGGCTGGCGCTGCTCGCGTTCGTGGTGGTGACCGTGCTCGGCGTCCTCACCTGGTATCTGGTCTCGAAGCATCCGTGGCGACGCGGCGCGACCGTCCAGATCGTGCTGCCGGTCGCGTTCGCGTTGTTCGCGCTGCTCGGGCTCACGGTGCGCGCGGCGCGGATCGCGGTGACCCGCGACGGCGTACGCTGGGGCTGGACCTCACTCGGGTTCCACCAGCAGGCGAGCCGGATCACGCGCGCGCATGTCTATCGCGATGGGGTGGCGCTCGAGGCGCGTCGGGGATCGTGGTGGTTCCTCGCGGCACGCGACTGGGACCGCTTCGAGGTCCTCGTGCGTCAGCTCCGCCGCACCGAGCTGACGATCGCGGAGCACGACGGCCAGGCGCCGCTGCGGGCACGCCTGCAGAGCTACGGCCGGTTTCTCGACGCGCTGCTCGTGACCTCGATGATGGGCGCGATCGTGATCGCGTACTGGGCGTCGTAGCCAACCCCGGGGTCAGAGCCCGAGCGCGCTCCGCAATTCTACCCCGGAGTAGTCGCGTCTTCCGCCCGCCTCGGCCTCACGGACAAGTCGCACGAGTGCGCGGTTGACCGGCGCGGTCCTGCCGCGGCGCTCGGCCAGCGCGACGACTTCACCCTGGAGCTGATCGATCTCGGTCGGCCGCCCGGCCTCGAGGTCGTCCCACATCGAGGATCGCGCATGCGGATCGATCGCGACCACCCGCGACGCGAGCAGCCGGAACACGGGATCTGGAACGTCGAGCAGTCGCGGCATCCAGCGCGGCGGGATCGGCGTGAGCTTGGCCACCTCCTGGTGCGCCAGCGCGAGCAACTCGAGCGCCTCGCGTTGCGCCGCAGAGAGGCAGCGCCGGAACGCCCGCTGCGCGAGCTCGGTCGCGAGCGGCAGCCCCGACAGCGCATTGATCGCGTTGTTGAGGTTCATCACCAGCTTGGCCCACTGCACGGCGGGCATGTCGCGCCGCAGCTCGATCGGCAGCTTCGCCGCCCGGCACGCGGCGACCAGCGGGGCGGCGGCCGGATCGTCATCGATCCGCAACGATCCACCGGACGCCCGGTGGTAGGCGCCGGGTCCGCGCCGCACCACGTTGAACGGCACCATCGCCGCGAGGATCCGACGGCCGGGCAGGGCAGCGCGCAGGATCTCGGCGTTGCGGAGGCCGTTCTGCAAGCTCACCACCACACGGCCTTCGGGGAGCACGCGCGCGAGGGTCTCGCCGGCCTCGGCGGTCTGCGCGGATTTCACGGTGACGAGCACGAGCTCGGCGGCCGCGGCCGCGTGCGGCTCGGTGGTGAGCTGCGGGGTGCACGTGGCCTCGCCGCCGTCGAGATCGGTGACGCGCAGCCCGTGTGCGAGCTCGCCGATCACGCGTGCGCGGCCGATCAGCGTGACGCTGGCACCCGCCGCCGCGAGCTTGCCGCCGACCCAGCAGCCGATCGCCCCGGCACCGAAGACCGCGATCGAGGGCTCGGTGCGCGACATGGCGCACACGATACTGCAAGTGTGGGGTGAGCCCGTAAGTTGCGACGGTGGCGCGCGTTGCTAATCCCGAACGGCTTGCAGCATCTCGCTGCGCCAGGAGGTTCTCGTGCTGCACCCGTCCCGTGCTGTCTGGCTGCTCGTCTGCGTCTGTCTCGGTTCGCTCGCAGGGTGTGCCATGCGCGCCTCGATGAAGTCGGCGCGGATGGCGTCCGATGCACCCGCCCCGATGGCCCCGCCCATGCTCGACCGATCGGAGTTCGCACGGACGCCGCAGGGCTCGCTCACCGAGGACGCGCTGCAGAAGATCCTCGCGTCACCGATCGAGCTGTCGCTGCCGTCGCGCGTCGGCGTGCTGCCCATCATGACGGCGAGGGACTGGCGCGGGCCGAGTCCCGACGACCGCGTGCCGGCCGGCGTCTCGCAGTTCGTCGGAACGCTGCGCCGCGACCCGGCGTTCACGCTCGTGACGCAGACGATGGTGATCCCATCGGGCGCGCTCGGGATGGAGGCGCTGCGCGAGGTCGCGGCGCGCTATCGCCTGCGCTATCTGCTGCTGTATCGCGAGGTGCTCGCGAAGCAGAGTCGACTCGGGCCGTGGGCGTGGGGCTACGCGACGATCGTCGGTGCGCTGTTCCTCCCCGGCCAGCGCCAGGAGGTCTACGGCTACATCGAGGCGAGCATGTTCGACGTCAAGACCGGCACGCTGATGTTCACCACGCGCCGCGCGATCACGGCGTCGCAGAAGACGAACCGGTGGAACCGCGGCATCAAGCTCGACAAGCTCGCCGCGGACGCGACGAGCAAGTTCGCCCCTTCGCTCGCGGTCGACGTGCTGAGCGATCTGTCGCGGTACGCGGCCGCGGCCGTCGCCGAGAACGAGCAGCGTGGCGTGGTCTCGCCGATGGTCTCGATGCCGACGCCCGACGGTCCCACGGTCGCGAACTGACCCATCTGTTGGGCTGGGTGAATCGTAAGCGTAAGCGTGAGCGTAAGCGTAAGCGAATCCGGGGATCCGCTTACGCTTACGCCGACGTTTACGCTTACGCCGGATCAACCGTGCCGAGCGCTTGGGTCAGCGGCGGATGACCACGCGC
>JAGSPR010000221.1 GCA_018262455.1 Deltaproteobacteria bacterium
GCGCCGCCGCGCCGAGCGGATCGTGACGTTCGATGCCGACGGCCAGCACTCGACCTCCGACATCCCGGCGATGGTCGCGGCGCTCGACGACGCCGACATCGCGCTCGGCTCGCGGTTCATGGGCACGGTCGAGGGCGCGAGCGGGCGCCGGATGGCGATGCTTCGCGCGGCCGTGGCGATGTCGAACCGGCTGTCAGGGATGAAGCTCACCGACGCGCACTGCGGGCTGCGCGCGTTTCGCGCCGAGATCTCGCCGAAACTCCGGATCCGGCAGGACCGGATGGCCCACGCGTCGGAGCTGCTGCACAAGATCAAGTCGAGCGGCGTGCGCGTGGTGGAGGTGCCGGTCACGGTGCGCTACACCGCGCACTCGATGGAGAAAGGCCAGAGCGGGTTCCAGGCGATCCGGATCCTGTTCGACTACTTCTTCCGGGCCTCATGATCATCCGCATCCTCCTGCTGTCCGGGCTCGCGGCGATCGGCTGGCTCGTGTTCCTGCGCCGCAACCGGCTGCCGGTCCACATCTTCACCGTGTTCGTGATGCTCGGTGCCGGCGCGGTCGCGGTGGTGTTCCCCGAGTCGACCAACGACATCGCGCACTTCGTTGGCGTCGGCCGCGGAGCCGACCTCATCACCTACGTGTTCGGCGTGGTCGTGCTGTTCGTGCTGCTGCACTACTACACCAAGTTCGTCGAGCTCCAGCGTCAGCTCACCGACGTGGTGCGCGAGCTCGCGATCCTGCGCTCCGAGCTCGAGAGGACGCCGCCACCTCCACCCGAGGGGTAGCGGACCAGCTGGTCAGTCAGCCCGGCCCGGCCGCCTGGGCTGCCGCGGCGCGGGGTGCTGCAGGTAGACGAGCCGCTTGGCCTCGCGCCGGACGTGGGCGACGAGATCGAGGATGAGGCCGGTCGCGACGCAGATCACCGCGACCACGACGAGTGCGCTGCACAGGATCGCGGTGGGGAACCGCGGGACGAGCCCGGTGTCGAGGTAGTGGAGCAAGATCGGGATCCCGAGGATCACCGCGACGATGATGTTGACGAGCCCGATCAGCGAGAAGAACATCAGCGGGCGCTCGTTGCGCATCAGGTTCGTGATCGTGAGCAGGATGCGCCAGCCGTCGCGGAACGTGCGGAGCTTGCTCGTCGAGCCCGGCGGGCGCTCCTTGTAGTTGGTCTCGACCTCGGCGAGCGCCATCCGCATCTGCATCGCGTGCACGGTGAGCTCGGTCTCGATCTCGAACTCGCGCGAGAACGACGGGAAGCTCTTGGCGAACCGGCGCGAGAACACGCGGTAGCCCGAGAGCATGTCGTCGATCTGCGCGCCGAACAGCCAGCCCACGAGGCCGGTGAGCACGCGGTTGCCGAGCCGGTGGCCGGCGCGGTACGCGGCCTGGTGGGTCTCGATCCGCTTGCCGACGACCATGTCGAGGTTGTCCTCGACCAGCCGATCGACGAGCGCGGGCGCGGCCGCGGCGTCGTAGGTGTCGTCGCCATCGACCATCACGTAGATGTCGGCCTCGATGTCCTGGAACATCCGCCGCACGACGTTGCCCTTGCCGCGCCGGAGCTCGCGCCGAACGACCGCACCGGCCGCGCGCGCCACGCCGGAGGTGTCGTCGGTGGAGTTGTTGTCGTAGACGTACACCGTCGCGTTCGGCAGCGCCGTGCGAAAGTCCCGGACGACCTTGTCGATCGCGGCGGCCTCGTTGAAGCACGGGACCAGGACGGCGATCTCGAGACCTTCGGTGAGCGGCACGCGGGCGCACTCTAATACGGCCTGCGCTCCGTTTACCATTCGGGGATGCGCTGCGTTGTCGCCCTCGCCCTGGTGAGCGTCAGGGGGTGCGGCGCGGAGCGCTGGCACGAGCCCGCGTTCATCGAGTGTCGCCGGCGCGGTCGCGTGGGTGCTGCAGCTCCGGTGATAGTGTTCGCGCGGTGACCACGCGCGCGCACCGGATGGCGAACTGGGTGTGGCAACGCCCGTGGTCCGTGCTGGTGATCGCCGCCGCCGTGGTGGCGATCGCGTTTCCGCGCGTCGGGGCGGGGTCGACCGGCCTCGTGATCCTCACGGCGGGGGCCGGGATCGCCGCGCTCGTCGCGGTGCAGCGGCTGGGTGATCGCACGATCTCGCCGAGGCTCGCAGGCTGGATCGCGATCGCCACGGTGAGCGTCGCCGGGCTCGTGCTGTTCATCCCGGTGCTCGGGGCCTCGATCGAGTGGCCGCAAGGCGACTGGGGACCGCAGCATGCCGTGCTCCGCGGCGTGGTCGACAAGGTCGCGAGCTTCGAGCTGCCGCACTGGAATCACCGGATCTCGACCGGCGACGCACCGCTCGACGTCTATCCCGCGCTGTCGTACATCGTGGTCGCGGCGCTCGCGCTCGTCAGCGGGATGGAGGACGACCTGCCGAGGCTCCTCGTGTACGTCGGGATCGCGCTCCACGTCGTGCAGGCGATCAACGCCACCCGGCTCGCGCGCCGGTTTCTGCCCGCTCCGATCGCGGCGCTGATCGGCCTCGTGCTGCTGGTCGATCGGGGCAACGTCTCGAGCGGTGGCGTGTTCGGTACGGTGCAGTGGGGGCTGCTGCACACCGCCGTCGCGCAGACGCTGCTGTCGTTCGCGATCGTCGCGATCGTCGACGCGGTTCGGCGGCCACGCCTGCGCACCTCGATCGCGATCTGGGTGTTCACCGCGCTCACGGTCGCGGCGCATCCGGCCGGCCTGCTCGGCGCGGCGGTGGTGATGATCGCGCTCGTCGCCGTGGCGCTGCTCGCGCGTGACGTTCCGACGCGGCGGCCGCTGATCGCGATCTGCCACGTCGTGCTCGGCGTGGCGCTCGGCGCGGCGATCTGGATGCCGATGGGCGACCGCATCGTGCGCTACGGCCAGCACTTCTCGAACGTGCTGCGCCATCCCGCGGAGTGGCTGACCGGGCTGCTCGCGACGCCGCTGCCGCAGGGCTCGTTCGCGGCCGTCGTCGCGGTCGGCTACGCAGGCGTGCTCGCGGCGCTGTGGTCGCGGCGCGCGACCGCCATCCTCGTCGCGGCGTCGGCGCTCGTGGCGCTGGTCGCGGTGAGCGACGCCCCGTACCTCGCGTTCGATCTGGCGCCGAGCCAGGCGGTCGCGCGGCTCGGCGCCGACCGGTTCTACGGGCTCGCCCGGCCGTTCCTGTTCGTCGCGGCGGGCTACGTCGTGATGATCTTGTTCGGTCACGTGCGCGAGCGCTGGGTCGGCGCGTCGCGCGGCTCGCGGCTCGTCGGGGCGGCGATCGCCGGTGTGCTCGGCCTCGCGGGGCTGCGGTTCGCCGGGCAAGCCGCCGAGCGGCTGTCGGAGGACACGCGCGCGGCTGCGAAGGCCTCGTTTGACATGACCCCGCTCGACGCCTGGGCGCGCGAGGCGCTGGCCACCGCCGGGCCGGATCGCTGGGGCCGCGCGTGGATGATCGACGTGCCCTACTACCTGCACGTCACGGCGAACACCGGGCTCCCGGCGTTTCATCTCGGCCCGACCCCGGCCGTGCTGCTGCGCGAGCGGATCGCAGATGGCTCGCCGGAGAGCCTGCGCCGGTTCGACGTGCGCTGGGTGATCGCGCCGGCGGGCACTCCGATCCCCGGGCTCCCCGCGGTCGCGAGCGAGCGGTCCGTCGGTGACCTCGTGGTCCGCGAGCTCGCGGGCTGGGACGGCAAGCTCGCCCGGGTCGAGCGCGGCGAGGGCCAGGCGGTCGTCACGCGGCTCGACGATGACGCGGTCGACGTCGAGCTGCGAGCCACCGCGGGGCCCGCACTCGTCGCGCTCGGCATGGGCTACTATCCGCGATGGCGCGCGCGCGACGAGGCCGGGCGCGACATCCCGGTGTATGCGTACCCCGCCACCCCGGGGAGCCAGGTCCACGTGCTCGCTGCGTGGCTGTCGCCGGGCCGCACGCGGTTCACCCCGGATGGCGCGCTGCCGTCGGACGGGCGCGGCCTGCCGCTCGCGATCGGCGCGCTCGTGATCGCGCTCGCGATCATCTCGGTGTGGAGCGTGCGACGCGCACGGTGGTGGGTGCTGCGCCGGGCAGCGCGGACCCGGCAGTGGCTCGGCCGCCGCGCACCGCACCTGAGCCGGATCGCGATCGCGATCGGCGTGCTCGGCCTGGTCGCCTGGGGCGCTTTCGCGAGCACCGCGCCGGTGCGATCGCTCGAGCTCGGGACCGGCCTGCGCGCCACGGCCAAGGTCTCGGTCCGCCGCAGCGCGAGCGAGCCGTGGCGACGCTGCGACTACGCGCGCGCGCTCGGCGAGTACCGGTGCGATGGCCTCGCCGTGGTCACCGACACGACCGCCGCGATCCTCAACGACGAGCAGCCGCTGTGGCCGTTCACGACGCCCGCGATCCAGGCGCGCTCGCTCACCGGCCGACCGTTCGAGCTCCGGATCCGGCTCGACCGCCGGCTCGCGGGCCGCTACTGGGTCGGCTCCACGAGCCCCGCCGTGGTCTCGCTCGGTGACGAGCCCGCGGTCACGACCGATCGCCAGCGCGTGCTCGACGTCGCGGACGGTGACCGCACGATCACGATCGACGCGACGGTGCCCGGTACCGGCTTCTCGATCACCGCGGTCGAGGAGCGGACCCTCATCCCCGCGCGCGACGAGCCGGCGCCGCCGGTCACCGCCGGATCGCGCTGACCTCCGCGGGCGGTCCGGCCGGGGGCTTGGCGAGGAACGCGCGCTCGGGGACGAGCGTGGGCTCGCGCACGAAGGTGAACGACCACCACGTCGTCGGGACGCGGGCCCGCAGCTCGAGGAAGCGCTCGCCAAGGTCGGCGTAGTCGATGATCGCGCGGTCGATCACGCGCGTGGCCTCGCCCGAGACGTCGAGCGTCACGCTGTCGCCGCTCGTCGCGGTCCAGTAGGTGCCGGCGAGCTGCTCGTGGAACCGCACGCGCATCTCGACGCCCGTGCGATCGGCGGACGCGAGGAGACCGGGTGTGTTGAACGCCCAGCTCGGCGTCGCGTCGTTGAGCAGGGTCGTCATGCCGTCGAATGCGACCAGCAGGCCGTCGCACAGGTACGCACCCTGCCAGCTCGAGTAGCCGCAGGTCTGCCACGCCCCGTCGTCGGCCCGGGCCTCGACGCGGGCGTTGCCACGCAGGCCGGTGCCGAGCGCGAGCGCGTCGACCGGGCGGCCGGCGTCGCGACAGCCGCGCGCGACCAGCACCACGAGGACCAGCGGGACCCCGTAGACCGCGGCGACCCGGACGAGCTTCGGCAGGCGGCCGCGGGCGCGGGCGAGCCGGCGCAGGACCCAGAGCCGCCAGCGCGTGACGCGCCAGGTGACGATGCCGGCGAGCGCGAGGACGGCCGCGAGCAGCGCGATCCCGCGGCCGTTGCCGTCCGAGGGCAGCGGGCCGTCGACGGTGAACACGGTCTTGCCGGGCGCGACCCAGGCGGAGACGACGGAGAGCGTGGAGGTCGGCGTCGCGCGCTGGGCGTAGACCGGCTCGGCCGCGCCGGTCTCGTGGCGGGCGCGCCACCGCGGGTAATAGCCGGTGCCGAGCGCGACGAGCACGGGCTCGGCCGCGGTGACCTCGATCTCGACGGCCTCGTCGTCGAGCCGGGTGACCCGGACCTCGCCGGTCCCCTGCTCGATCCGCGCGAACTTGCCGTCCCACTCCTTGACGGTGCGGATGTGGAACGTGCCGATCGTGAGCTCGCTGTCGGCATCGCCCATCGAGGGCGAGCGATCGACGCCGACGACCCAGCGGATGTTGAACCGCCGGAAGCTCTCGGGGGTGAGGTCCTCGATCCGCTCGCGCAGCAGGAGGTCGGGCTCGGGCCCGATGTGGAGGGTCGGCAGCCCGGTCTCGGCGGTCAGGTGGAAGTGCTCGTGGGTGTCCTGCTCGAACAGCGCGCGGCCCCAGGCATCGGGGCGCAGCTCGGCGGCGCGCGCGGCGGCCCAGGTGGTGAGCTGGCCGCGGCCGATCGGATCCGGCGCGAGGACCTGGGTCTCGCCGTAGGCCCGCCCGGTCGCCGAGCGCAAGAACGCCGGGAGGACGCGGACCACCGACGCGGTGAGGATGCCGAGCACGGCCGCGGCGACGAGCCGCTGGCGCTGGCTCGCACCGGCCCAGCCGCGGACCGCGTGGCCGAGGAAGATCGCGATGCCGTAGGCGCCCGCCGCGGCGACGAACGGCCGCGCGAGCTGGGCGAGGCGCTCGGTCCCGAGCCGGGCGACGGCCTCGCCCGGTGCCAGATCGAGCGCGAGGTACGGCGCGTCGCACAGCCCGACGAGCAACACGAGCGCCACGGTCGAGACGAACACGAGCGCGGCGCGCCGCGACCACAGGCCGGCGAGGATGCCGAAGTACCCGGCGTACGACAGCATCGCGTACGAGGTCACCGGCGACGGGTACACCAGCAGATCCTCGAGCAGCTTGGCCGGCGTGCGCAGCGCGTTGGGGAAGTGCTGGCCGTACTCGACGATGCGGGCGGCGAGCGGCATCCACACGACGGCGCCCAGCGCGATCCCCAGCGCGATGTGGCCGATCGCGATCAGCGCGCGGCGCGGCGGCGCATCGGAGGCGAGCAGCGCGACGGCGGCGAGCGCGATCATGCACGCCACTGCCGCGATCAGCCCCGCGGGATGGGTGGCGCACGCCAGCGCGGTGCCGAGCCAGATCGCGATCGAGGCGCGGAGCCGAGGCTTGCGGAGCGCGCCGAGCACGCCGAGCGCCGCGATCGTGCCGAACGCGAGCGACATCGCGCTGTGCAGCAGGCCCCAGCGGAACAGCCCGACCGTGCCGCCGTGGGCGACCGCGCCGCCATCGACGACGGTGAGCGCGCCGACGACGAACGCGATCGGCTTGGGCGCGATCCGCATCGCGATCATCGTCGTGGTCACCGCGATCCCCAGGTGGACGAGCACCGCGACGATCATCATCGCGAGCGGGAGATCGCCGGACAGCCCGCAGACCAGCGCGAAGTGTCCGGTGATCAGGTAGGCGAGCTTGGGATACAGCTCGAGCGGGGCATCGCCCGTCGAGACGACGTGGTTCCACACCGGGGTGTCGAGCCCGGGGAGCGACGGCATGATGCGCGCCAGGACCGCGTGCTGCGGGCCCCAGTCGCCCATCTGCCAGTCGGGCGAGTACGTCAGCGTGTCCCAGAACGTCGACAGGCCGAACGCCAGCACGAACAGGACGACGACCAGGCCGGCCAGCCGATCCGGCGGACTGCGCAGCCAGGCGGGCAGCCGAGGCCACCCGAGCATCGCGACGATCCCGAGCCCACCGGCCAGGATCGCCATCCCGATCGCGCCGGGCAGCCGCGACGGGAACGCGAGCGCCAGCACGGCCCCGCCCACCACCAGCTGCCAGCCCGGGCTGTGCACGAGCCGCAGCGCCGCCGCGCGGACCCGTTCGATCACTCCAGGGCTCCGCCCCCCTACCGGCACGCCGGCAGGGTTCCCCCCGATCATGGCGCCACCGGAGGAGGTGGCGTAGGGGTCGCATCGCGGACATGGCGGAGATCCTGGAACGACACCCACGGCGTGGCCAGGGCGAGCGCGCCCATCACGACGTACCAGCCGACCTGGAGCACGTGCTGGACGATCGAGTAGGCGAGCGCCGTGCCGTACAACGACCCATGCGTGACCGGCGCACCGAGCGCCTGCGCGACCGAGGCCCACAGGCTCGTCCGCTCGAGCACCGCCGGGCCGAGGTACAGCGACAGCCCGAGCAGGGTGAACCATTGAAACTGGCCCACCATGCCGGGCGAGTTCGGCAGGCTGATCCCGACCCCGACGAGGCCCATCACCGCGAACGCGCCGACCAGCGAGAGCTCGAGGTGGAACGCCTCGGCGAGCACCCAGACCGCGAAGCCGTTGGCGGTCCAGTACACGAGGGTCCACGCGCAGAACTTCGCCAGCCGCGCCCCATCGCGGAGCACGGCGAACCCGCGGATCATGTCGTGGAGCTTGCCCTCGATCACGCGCGCGATCCGGGGCGCCAGCCGCGGCAGGAGCGACAGCCGGAGGCAGAACCGCACGGTCGCGTCGGGCCGCCGCATCGCGAACACCAGGAACACGAGCGCGGCCACGAACCCGCCGAGCGCCGCATAGGCGGTCGGCATCATCCAGGGCGGTGCCTCGGGGCCGCGGATCGCGAAGAACGCCCCGAACACGAACAGCGAGATCATGAGGCCGTCGATGATCCGCTCGACCGCGACGGTGCCGAGCGCGGCCGACGCCGAGATGCCGCGACGCCGCAGCAGCCCCGGCCGCACGAGCTCGCCGAGCCGGGCCGGCAGCGCGATGATCGCCATGAAGCCCACCGACGAGATCGCGAGCATCGGCCCGGCCGGGATCGAGATCCCGAGCGGCGCGAGCAGGTAGTTCCAGCGCAGCGATCGGCAGAGCTGCGAGATCACCATGAGGCCGACATAGATCCCGAGGTAGGGCGCGAACGAGGCCCACTCGAGCGATCGGAGCGCGGTCTCGAGCTGGACCCGGTCGGCGGCGTTCGGCCACACCAGCCACAGGCACAGCGCGAGCATCGCGAACGAGAGCAGGAGGTTGATCGCGAGCTTCATCGAGCTGCCGACAGCCCCCGAGCGTTACCACGCCGGTGCCGAGGGGGTCCACCTGCCCCCCTTGCGTCTGCCGCGCCGGTCCCCCAAGCTCCGCCGATGCCGCGCTGGCTCGGTGTCGTGCTCCGCCTGCTCGGCACCGCCGCCGGGCTCGCGTGGATCGCGACCCATGTCGAGCTGTCCAAGGCGACCGGCGCGCTCGCGCGGATCCCGATGGCGACGTTCGCGCTCGCCGCGTTGCTGGTCGCGGCGAACGTGGGGGTCGGAGCCTTGCGCTGGCGCGTGCTGCTGCGCGCCTACGGCGCCACGAAGATCCCGCCGCTGGGCCGGCTCGTCTACCTCTATTTCGTCGCGTTCTTCTACAACAACTACCTGCCCGGCGCGGTGGCGGGAGACGTCGGCCGCGGGGTGGTGACGCGGGATGCGTTCGAGGGCGAAGGCGCGACCGGCGCGCTGGCCGTGGTGCTCGTCGAGCGCGCGCTCGGGCTGTTCGCGCTGTTCGCGCTGCTCGCGCTGGGGCTCGCGATCACGGGCTCCCAGATCGACTCCGGCACGCTGTGGTGGTGGACGATGATCGGAGGTGCCGGCTCGTGTGCCCTCGTCGCCGGGATCCCTGCGTCTCGCCGGCTCGCGCGCTTCCTCCCGGGTCCACTGGGGCGGGTCGCCCACAAGCTCCCGGCGCTGCACGACACCCGGGCCTTCGTGGTGGCGATCGTGCTGTCGATCGGAACCCAGGTCTTCGTCGCGCTCGCCGGCTGGGTGCTGCTCGCCGCGCTCGGGCCGATCGGGTTCCTCGCCTCGTTGCTCGTCGTGCCGCTCGCTGCCGCCACGGCGTTCCTGCCGATCACGGTCGGGGGCGCCGGCGCCCGCGAGGCCGTCTACGTCGCGCTGTGCGTGCCGATGTTCGGGATGGCGGAGGGCGACGCGGTCGCCGCCTCGCTCGGGCTCTGGCTCGCGCACCTCGCGGTCGGGGCGATCGGCGGGGTGGCCCAGCTCGCCGCCCGCCCGCCGACGCCGGAGCGGGTCACGCCGGCGTCTTGATCTTGCGCGCGAGCCGCTCGAAGCAGTCCATGATCGGGGCCGCGACGTTCTTGTCGTCGAGCCGCGAGGCGTGGCGGACGCCGGTCGGAGAGGTGATGTTGAGCTCGGTGAGCTGCCCGCCGATGACGTCGAGCCCGACCAGGATCTGGCCATGCGTCCGCAGGAACGGCGTCAGCTCCATGATGATCTCGCGGTCGCGGGCGTCGATCGTGGTCTTCACCGCGACGCCGCCGACGTGGAGGTTGCCGCGCGCCTCCGCGCTCCCCGGCACGCGCAGCACCGCACCGACCGGCTCGCCGTCGGCGAGGATGATGCGCTTGTCGCCGTTCACCGCGTCGGGCAGGTACTTCTGGGCGAGCGTCCACCGGGTGCCGGCGCCCGTCGAGGTCTCGATGATCGACGATGCATTCGGGTCGCCGTCGCGCACCACGAAGATGCCGAGCCCGCCGTAGCCGTCGACCGGCTTGACCACGATCGCCCCGCCCTGCTCGGCCTGGAAGGCCCGCAGCTTGGCCGCCGAGCGCGTGACGATCGTCGGCGGCGTCAGGTGAGGAAACTGCAGCACCGCGAGGTGCTCGTTGAGCTCCCGGAGGCCGCGAGGATCGTTGACCAGCAGCGTCTTGCCGCGCGCGTGATCGAGGATCCAGGTCGCGTGGAGGTAGTTGACGTCGACCGGCGGGTCCTTGCGCATCAGCACGACATCGAACTCGGCGAGCCGATGGAACGACGCCGCCTCGATCTGGAACGCCTCGCGCGGGGTGGACGCGGGCATCACGATGGTCGGTGACGCGTCGACCACCGCGTCGTCACCGACGAGCCCGAGGTGCTCGAGCTGGCAGGTCCAGACATCCCAGCCGCGCGCCGCGGCCTCGAGCATCAGCGCGTAGGAGGTGTCGCCCGCGAGCGCGAGCCGTTCGAGGGGATCGAGGATGAACAGCAGTCGCACGCGACGACTCTAGCGTGTTCGTCGTGGGGCGTGGGGAACGGCGGGCGCTCAGCTCGCAGGAGGCTCGCCCGCGACGACCGGGGCGGCGGGCTGCTCACCACCGACGTCGACCTTGGTGGGGAGCAGGTGCTCGAGGCTGTGCTTGCGAAGCCGGTAGTAG
>JAGSPR010000533.1 GCA_018262455.1 Deltaproteobacteria bacterium
TGGAGGATGTTGTCGGCGGCGAGCGGCAGCGCCACCCGCACGCGCTCCTCGAACACCTGCTTGACCGCGCCGGGCAGCCGGAGCAGCACCCAGCCCGCGCTCGTCGCACCGGCCTCCGCGGCACGCTCCAGCAGCTTCACGAGCTGGTTGTCGTTGACGCCCGGGATGATCGGCGCGCACATCACGCCGACCGGCACGCCGGCCTTCGCGAGCGTCTCGATCACCTTGAACCGGCGGGCGGGCGACGGTGCCCACGGCTCGAGCGCGCGCGCGAGGGTGTGATCGGTGAACGCGAGGCTGACGCTGAGGTGGAACCGCGCCTGCTCGCCGAGCGCGAGGAACAGATCGATGTCGCGCTCGACCAGCGCGCTCTTCGAGATCACGCTCGCCGGGTTCCTGTACTCGAGGCAGACCTCGAGACATCGCCGCGTGATCTCGAGCTCCTGCTCGATCGCCTGGTAGCAGTCCGTCACGCCGGAGAACATCACGAGGTCGCCCTGCCAGCTCGGCTTGTCGAACGCCGCGCGCAGCAGCGCGGGTGCCTCGCGCTTGACGACGATCTTGGTGTCGAAGTCCGTGCCGGCGCCGAGGTCGAGGTACTCGTGCGACGGCCGCGCATAGCAATAGGCACATGCGTGAAGACACCCACGATACGGGTTCGCGCTGAACCGGAAGCCGAGGTCGGGCGAGTCGTTCTCGCTGAGGATCGAGCGCGCGTGATCGTCGATCAGCGTGACTTGCGCCGGCGGCGGCCCATCGCCCTCGTCGTACTCGAGCGCGATCGAGCGGAACCGGTTGTGCGGGTTGTCAGCGTTGCGAGCCCTCATCCAGCGTGAGCATACTGAATATCGGTTCAGGTGTCGCGGGATTCAGTGGGGCCCGGTCCCGCCGGGCTTGTCGAAGTCCCACGGGAACGCGGCCATCGAGCAGGGCGCCGCGTGCTGGACCTCGCCGCTCGGCGCGATGCCGACGGTGGCGTCGCCGCCAGTGACATCGCCGGCCCAGCCGATGTTGGTGGTGGCCTGGAGCGCGATCACGCACATCTCCTGATCGCCGATGCCCCACTTGACCTCGGCGGAGCGCGGGTTGTCGAACCCGCAGGTCAGCCGGAGGCCGTGCGCACCGAGCGCGACGAGATCGAGCGGCGGATCGATCGCGGTGCCCGCGTTGTTGCCGGTGCCGTCGTGACGCATGATCACCTGGCCGTCGTGCGGGCCGCCGAGCACCTCGAGCTGCTGGTACATGCCGAGCGTGTGGTAGTGGGTCAGCGTGTAGTACAGCGTGTACTCGAGCGGGTTGTTCCACAGCTTGGTGTTGGCGTCGTCGATCTGGCACTCGGTGGTGAACGAAGACTTCGCGGCCGGGTCGATGTGGAGATCCAGGTACTGGATGCGCGCGGGCGCGAGCTTCGCGGTCACCGCGCCGGGCGGGATGGTGTCGATCGTGAGGCGCATCGTCGTCGTGACGTCTTGATCGAGGGCGTTCTGCAGGTGGCTCGCGCCGATGATCCGGCTGTACGGCGGGATCCTGACCGCGCTACCGGCGGGCAGGTTCTGGGTCTCGTCGTGGGATTGCGTGCTGAGCGCGAACAGGTAGCCGCCTTGCAGCGCGGCGGCGAGCTCGTCGAACTGGTTGGCGGCGCAGGGCCAGGTGCCGTCGGGCAGGGTGAAGTTGTTGTCGGGAACGAAGAACCAGTTCGCGTGGTGGTACGCGCCGTCGTTGTGCTGCGTGATCGTGTTGACCCACAGCTCGGTCGGATTGTTCAGCGTCCAGCTCTGGCAGGTGTCCTCGTCCTCGCGACCGGCGGCGACGGTCAGCGTGCTGACCGAGGCGGAGTAGGAACACTCCTGGGAGGTCGGATCGCACGCCTCCTCGCTGCTGCACCCGCTCGCCGCACTGACCAGCATGCCGATCGCCACCACGCCAATTCGCTGCATGCGCGTCGCTACCACGTTTCGCGGGTCGAATGGGCGGCTAACGTTCGTCGTCGATCTTCGACGGGGGTGCGAACAGCGAGTCGAGCCGCGCGACGAGCTCGGGCGACAGCGGTGGGGCCAGCGCGGCGGAGATCGCGTCGACGAGGTGCGCGCGGCGATGCAGGCGCGGGAGCGCGATCGCACCGCGATCGAGCACGAAGCGCAGCGCGAGCTCCCCCGCGCTGAGGGCTTCGACGTGCGCGGGCCGGCGCATGCGCTCGACGATCGTCCGGGCGGCGGCGCAGGAGCGCGCGGCGGCGGGCTCGTGACGGACGAGCGCGGTCAGGTGGGCCGCGCCGATCGCGATCTGCTCGAGCGCGGCGGCATCGAGGCTGTTGCGATCGTCGCGCGGGGCGAGCCTCACGCCGGGACCGAGGATCCCGGCGAGCGCCCCGCCCGCGAGCGGGTGACGCGCGAGGATGCACAGCTTGCTCGCGAGCAACGGCTCGGCGGTGCGATCGCACAGGTTGTACGGCGCCTGGATCCCGACCAGCCACGGCTCGCTCGCGAGCTGGGCCGCGAGCTCCGGCTCGCCGTCGCGGCCGGTCGACTCGGCGGGATCGACGATCGCGCCCCACCGCATCACCTTGCCCTCGCGGACGAGCCGGGCGCACGTCCCCACGAGCTCCGGCCACGCGGTCGAGCCGCGCCACGAGATCTGGAGCGGCAGCTGCGCGAACGGCAGCGCATCGAGCCGGGTCGCGCGCAACGTCGCCTCGACGCGCTCCTGGACATAGAGCGCGGGGAGCCGGTCCTGGAGCACGTCGCGGATCGGCACGCCGAACCGTTCGCTGACCAGCGGCACCCGGGTCGCGAGCACCACGCGATCGCGCAGCCGGAGCGCCCGCACGACGTCGCCGCAGCCGCGCTCCGCCGCCTCCTCGGGCGCGACGTCGACCAGCGTGATCCCGAGCTCGACCGCTTCGGTCACCGCGCGCTCGACCTCGCGCGCATCGAGTCCTCGCCGATCTGCGGTCACCAGGCTGACGTCGCCGAGTCCGACGGCGGTCACGGTGACGTCTCCCAGCGTGCGTTGTCTCACGCCGCCATCCTAGTGCGCATTGGCCTGGGTTTTCCCCCTCCCGGCAGCCCAACCGGCGGCCAACCGCCTATGATGGCCATCCATGCGCAGTCTCCTCGGCCTGGTTATCGTGCTCGGTGCTTGCGGCGATGATGGTGTCGGCAAGCTCCCCGATGCTCCGTTCGCGCCCGACGCGTCGACGATCGATGCGTCGACGTCCGGGGTCGTGACCCTGACGGTCACCTCGGACGGCGTCGGGGTCGCCGACGTCAAGGTCTACTTCCAGAACGCCGACTCGACGGTCGTCGCGGCGGCCACCACGGACGCCAGCGGCGTGGCGTCGGCCACGATGGAGCCGGGAGGCTTCGTCACCGCGAAGGACCCGTTCATCACGTTCAAGAGCCGGCCCGGCGATCTGCGCACGTTCGCCGGGGTCAAGCCGGGGGATCAGCTCGTGCTGCAGCAGCGATTCGGGCAGTCCATCGTCAACGTCAACGTGATCGTGCCGGTCGATCCGAACGCCACCTCCTACCTGCTCTACACGTCGTGCGGGCAGGTCGACGTGACCGCCGGGGCCGGCTCGGGACTCCCCACCGCCGTGTCCCTGTTCGGCTGTGGCGCGACCGCCGACTTCGTCGTCGAGACCCGCGATCCCAACGGGATCGCCCTGCAAGCGTTCGCCCACCCGGACATCACGCTGGTGGAGGGTGGCACGATCGATCTCAGCGCCGACACCTACGTCGCCCCAGAGAACGTGACGTGGAGTTACACGAATGTGCCGGCGGGCATCGGGTCGGTGAGCGTCGATTCGATCCTCGCGTCCAGCCATGGGCCGGTCGTCCAGTCGTTCAGCTCCGCGATCGTCACCAACGGGACGGCGACCACGGCACCGCTGGCGCGGGCGGGGCTGGCCGGCTCGGTCGCGATCACCCTGTCCCGGGCGCTCAGCGGCAACTTCAGCTCGCACAGCGTCGTCGAGTGGGGCCCCGCGACGGTCACCTACGTCCTCGACATGGCGTCGTTGCTGCTGGCCGACTACGAGGCCGCCCCCACCTTCGACGCCGCCGCGCACGCGGTCGCGTGGACCGCCACAGGCGCGGGCGCGCAACCCGACTTCGTGACGACGCAGGTGACCGTCGTCCGGATCAACGACGCCTGGA
>JAGSPR010000534.1 GCA_018262455.1 Deltaproteobacteria bacterium
CCTCGTCGAAGAACAGCTCGAGCATGTCGTCGTCGACGGCGGGGGTCCACACGAACGCGGCGCCGCCCGGCGCCGGTGCGGCCATCGCCGGCGCCGCCTGCGCCGGCCCCTCCGGCGGGGGTTGCCGCGGCTCGGGTGACGGCGGGGGCGCGGCCGCGGGGGCGGCGGCGGACGAGGCGGTCACCGCGACCGCCGCATCGAGCGACGCCGTCCGCTCCGCGAGCGGCAGATCCTCGACCCGCGCGCCGGACTTGTCGGGGTTCGCGAGCTGGACGAACGCGGCGTGCAGCGTGGCGGTCGCATCCGCGAGCGTGACGCGCGCGGAGCGATCCATCGCGCCGATTCGATCAAACGCCCGCTCGATCGCGAGCGCGAGCTTGCCGATCGGCTCGGCCCCGATCCCGAGGCACGACAGGCCCAGCCGGAACGCGACATGACCGAGCCCCGCCATCGGAGCGGCGTCGAGCTCCGCGCCACGCAGCGTGTCGTTGGCGTCGGCCAGCAGCGCGGCATCACGCCCGCCGACCACGACGAACTCCTCCCACAGCCCGCCGGGACCGAACGTGGCGGTCATGTCTCCTCGTCGAGCGCGTGGCGGCTCAGCCAGCGGCGCGCGCCGGTCTTGGTCGCGCGGACGTCGAGCTCGACCCCGGCGGCTCGCGCGGCGGCACGGGCACGCCGCAGCACCGGGACGAGGTCGTCGTCGAGCATCTCGCAACCGTCGAGATCGACGACGAGCCGGACCAGGCCGACGATCGCGAGCCGCGCCATGAGCTCGGTCGTGACCGTCCGTGCGCTCGGGTGTCCGCGCAGCACGAGCACCTCCTCGGTCGTCGTCGTCGGAACCACGACCGGCGGCGGGGTCCGAGCAGCGCCGCCCTGCACGACGGGGACGCCACCGGCGGATCGGGGAGCCGCGATCGCGATGCCCGCAACCGGGGTGCGGCTCGACAGGGCACGCTCCGCCCGCACGTAGTACACCGCGTCCCCGGCGCGCACCGCGTCGAGCTCCGGGATATCGCGCAGCGACTCGCTGTATCCGACGAACACGAACCCACCGGGGTTGGTGGCAGCCACGAGCCGATCGATCACGCGGCGGCGCGCCGCCGGCGTGAAGTAGATGAGGACATTTCGGCACCACACCAGGTCGCAGCCATGCGGGCCGGTGCGCGCATCGGCGAGGTTCGCGCGCTCGAACCGCACGAGCGCCGCGACCTCGGCCCGGACGCGGACCCCCTCGTCGTCGCGATAGAAGGCGTCGCGCCAGTCGTCGGGGATGTCGTTCCACGCGGCCGCCGGATACGCGGCACGCCTCGCCAGCTCGAGGGCATCCGCGCTGACATCGGTCGCGACGATCGTCACGGCGATGCCGGGGAGCGACCGCGACAGCACCGCGGCGAGGGTGTAAGGCTCCTCACCGGCCGCACATCCCGCGCTCCACACGCGCACGGTACGCCGGCCGGTCGCGCGCAACGCCGGCACCACCATCGCAAGCAGCGCGCCGATCTGCGACCGATGGCGAAACAGCCGGCTCTCTCCGACGCGCACGGACTCGATCAGCTCGTCGAGCTCGGTCTCCCCGCGCCCGGACTTGATCAGCGTGACGTAGTCGCCCGGATCGATCGCCAGCGCGGCGATCCGCGCGGCGGCCCGGGCCTCGATGACCCACGCCGGTAGCTCGAGGCCCGCATGCTCGGCGAGCCTGCGCGCGACCCCGGCGACGATCTCGGGCCCGATCCCCACGCGATCTACTCGCTCGCTTCACGCACAGGCTTGCGCGCGCCCGGGCGCTTGCCGGCGGGCAGGGCGCGGGGTGGCGGCTGCCCGTCGCCGCCCTTGGCGCGCGTTTCCAGCTTCGAGCCGTCGAGGTTGAACCCCTCGACCGACTCCTCGAGCTCGAACGCGAGCTCGTGCAGTCGTCCCGCCTGGACCACCGACTCCTCCGAGCCGTGGAGGACTTCACCGGCGATCAGCCGCACGGCGTCCATGTTGCGCGCGATCTCGTCGGAGACGACCGCCTGCTCGTGGACCGCGGTCGCCGTGTCCTTGACGACCGAGATCAGCTGGCCCAGGCCGGTGAGCGTCGAGGTCACGAGCTCGGAGCCACCGACGACCTCGCGGGTCCCGATCTCCATCGAGGAGATCGCGGCCTGGGTCTGCTCCTTCACCGTCTGGATCAGGGCCTCGATGTCCTTCGCGGACTGCCCGACGCGGCGTGCCAGCGAGCTCACCTCGTCGGCGACGACCGCGAACCCGCGGCCTTGCTCGCCGGCGTGGGCCGCCTCGATCGAGGCGTTGAGCGCGAGCATCGAGGTCTGCTCGCTGATCTGGCGGATCACCTCGACGATGTTGCCGATGCGCTTGCTGCTCTCGCCGAGCTCCTTCATCTTCGCCGCCGCGTCGTCCACCGCCGTGCGGATCTGGTCCATGCGTCGTACCGCAGCGGTGACCGCCGTGCTCGACTGCTCGGCGACGTCCGTGGCCTGCGCCGCGTTGCCGGCGACCTGCTGGATCGACGCCGACAGCTCGGTGACCGCGGTCGTCGAGCTCTCGATCTTGAGCGTCTGGTCCTTGAGGCCGGTCAGCATCTCGCGCGACGCGGCGCTGATCTCCGCGCTCGATGCGCCGACCTGGAACGCCGCCGATTGCACGCCGGTCGCCAGGTGATGGACGCGCGCGAACACCTGGTTGATGTTCTCGGCGAGGTCGGCGGTCTCGTCGCGCGAGCTGACGACGATGCGCTGGGTCAGATCGGTCTCGCCGGCGAGCAGCTCGCGCGACTGCTTGAGCATCTGCTTGATCGGCCGGGTCACCCAGAAGCCCATGAGGAACGCGATCGCGAGCGACAGGCTGATGCCCACCATGATCTCGACCCATGGCAGCGCGCTCGCCGGATCGACGACCCGTGATCGACTACGGAGGATGTAGAGCTTGCCGATCGTGACCGCGTCACCATTCTTGTAGCCGTCCATGTCCTCGAAGTAGAAGTCGTAGTCGTAGTCCTTGAGCCGGATCACCTCGCGCGTGTCGTCGCCCGTGGTGACCTTGACGAGCTTGTCGGGCCGCATGGCCTGCCCGATCTCACCGAGGTCGCCGGAAAGCCCGGTCGCGAGCACGGTCGTTCCGTCGATCAGGGTCGGCCGATAGCGCAGGTCTGGCTGGTCGTCGGTCTGCTCCGCGTACTCCGTCACCATCCGTTGCAGCTTGACGCCGACGAGGATCCCCCCGACGACTTGATCGCCCTCGAGGGCACGGATCGGCAGCGCGGTGGTCTGATAGGGCGTGGTGTCGATCACCTGGATCCGGTGCGCGAAGACGCCGCCGGTCCGAGCCTTCTCCACGGCCGCCACGGCGGAGAGGTTCTTCGGATCGATCGGCGAGCCCTTCGGGGCCCACAGCAACTTCCCGTTGGTGTCGAACACCAGCATCAGATCGGGCTGGATGCCGTTCTTCGACGAGAGCTGATCGAAGATCGTCGAAGCGACCGTGCGGAGGTCGGTCGGTGAGGGCACGCTCGGGGATGCTTCGGGTAGGGGGACAGGGGATGCCCCACCGCTTCCGCTCAACGCGACACGCAGCGCTGGGTTCGCGGCGATGATCTCGACCGTGCCCGTCAAGGCGCGCCCGATCTTCTCTTGATAGAACTCGTACCGCTTCAGGTGCTTGACGAGGAAGTTGCCGCGGTTCTGGAACTGCGACCTGTTCCGCACAAGCAGCGTCCCGCCGAAGATCAGGAGCCCTGCCAGCAACAGGCAGGCCAGCAGGAACTTGAGGAACATCGGGACGCGGAATCCCCTGCTAGGGCTGCGGGTCATGCGGGCTTGCCTTCCTCATCTGCAGTTCGTGCGAGTGCGCGTAATGGCTCGGCGGAGACGATCGCGTTGGCGTCGAGCACGCGTACCGTCCCGGTCGTGGTCGCCGCGACGCCGAGCATCAGCAGCGCCACGGCGGGCGGGAGGTTCGTCGGTGGTGGCTCGAGGGCGTCATCGATCGTGCGGAGATCGCGCAACCGGTCGACGACGATCGCGGCCGTGCCGCCGTCGTGTTCGATGACGACGATCCGGCTGCCATCGCCGACCTCGGTGCGACCGAGCCCGAGCAAGACGCCGAGATCGATCGCGGGGACGATGTCACCGCGCAGGCTGAACACGCCG